>NZ_JBHWIJ010000056.1:0-15921 GCF_042732255.1 Kitasatospora sp. NPDC059803
GCTCACGCGGCGACAGCAGCGCCTCCAGCAGCCGGGGGCAGCGGCCGGGGGAACCGGCAGACCGGGGCCGGGGGAACCGGCAGGCCGGTGGCGGGATCAGTCCAGGACCGGCAGCAGCTCCGGCAGGTGCCCGTCCGAGGCCAGCGCCGCGGCCCGGCGCTCGGCCGACACCTCGCCGTAGGTGGTGGTGCGCTGGCGGTGCGGGCGGCCCGCCGCCTCGGCGATCGCCTGGAGGTCGCGCACCGACTTGTAACTCCCGTACGCCGAACCGGCCATCCGCGAGATGGTCTCCTCCATCAGCGTGCCGCCCAGGTCGTTGGCGCCCGAGCGGAGCATCTCGGCGGCGCCCTCCGCGCCCAGCTTGACCCAGCTGGTCTGGATGTTGGGGATGTGCGGGTGCAGCAGCAGCCGGGCCATCGCGATCACCGCGCGGTTGTCCCGGGCGGTCGGGCCGGGCCGGGCGATGCCGGCCAGGTAGACCGGCGCGTTGGTGTGGATGAACGGCAGGGTCACGAACTCGGTGAAGCCGCCCGTGCCGTTGGCCTCCAGGGAGCGCTGCTGGATCTCGGCGAGCAGCCGCAGGTGCCCGAGCCAGTGCTTCGGGGTGTCCACGTGCCCGTACATCATGGTGGACGAGGAGCGGATGCCCAGTTCGTGCGCGGTGGTGACCACTTCGACCCAGGTGGCGGCCGGCAGCTTGCCCTTGGTGAGCACCCAGCGGACCTCGTCGTCCAGGATCTCGGCCGCCGTGCCCGGGATGCTGTCCAGGCCGTTCTCCTTGGCCCGCTGGAGCCAGTCGCGGATGGACAGCCCGGTGCGGGTCGCACCGTTGACCACCTCCATCGGCGAGAAGGCGTGCACGTGGATGCCGGGCACCCGCTCCTTCACCGCGCGGGCGATGTCGAAGTAGGCGGTGCCGGGCAGGTCCGGGTGGATGCCGCCCTGCATGCAGACCTCGGTGGCGCCCACCTCCCAGGCCTGCGCGGCCCGGTCGGCGACCTGCTCCAGCGACAGGGTGTAGGCGTCGGCGTCGGTGCGGCGCTGGGCGAACGCGCAGAAGCGGCAGCCGGTGTAGCAGACGTTGGTGAAGTTGATGTTCCGGGTGACGCAGTAGGTGACGTCCTCCCCGACGGCGTCCCGGCGGACGTCGTCGGCGATCCGGCAGAGCGCGTCCAGGGCCGGGCCGTCCGCGTGGAACAGCGCCAGCGCCTGGTCGTCGGTGAGCCGCGTCGGGTCGTCGGCGGCCACCGCCAGCGCCTCGCGCAGGTCGCCGACCAGCCGCTCGGGCGCGCCCTCGGCGAGCACCTGCTCGCGCAGCACCTCCCAGTCGCCGTAGACGTCCTCGAAGTCGGCCCGGCGGTCGCCGGTGCGGCCGTCGGTGTCGATGGTGGCGTGCAGGTCGGTCCGCCCGTACGAGACGGGCAGGTCCTCGGGCTCCTGCCAGGGCAGGCCGCGGACCACCGCGTCCGGGTTCGCCAGCCCGGTCTCCGGGTCGGCGAGGGCACGCACGTGCGGCAGCACCCGCGGGTCCAGCCAGGGCTCGCCGCGCCGCACGTACTCGGGGTAGACGGCGAGGCGTTCGCGCAGTTCGAAGCCGGCGGCCGCGGAGCGCTCGGCGAGCCGCTCGATCTGCGGCCACGGGCGTTCGGGGTTGACGTGGTCGGGGGTGAGCGGGGAGACGCCGCCCCAGTCGTCGACGCCGGCCGCGATCAGCCGCCCGTACTCGCCGTCCACCAGGTTCGGCGGCGCTTGCAGGCAGGCCGCCGGGCCCATCACGTGCCGGGCCACCGCCACGGTGGCGACCAGCTCGTCCAGTTCGGCGTCGGGCATGCCGCGCATCGCCGTGTCCGGCTTGGCGCGGAAGTTCTGCAGGATCAGCTCCTGGACGCCGTGGTAGGCCCGGGAGACCTTGCGCAGCGCGAACAGCGACTCCGCGCGCTCCTGGTACGTCTCGCCGATGCCGATCAGCAGGCCGCTGGTGAAGGGGACGGAGCTGCGCCCGGCGTCCTCCAGCACCCGCAGCCGGACGGCCGGTTCCTTGTCCGGCGAGCCGAAGTGCGGGCCGCCGGGCTCGCTCCACAGCCGGGTGGCGGTGGTCTCCAGCATCATGCCCATGGAGGCGGAGACGGGCTTGAGCCGCTGGAAGTCCGTCCAGCCGAGCACCCCGGGGTTGAGGTGCGGGAGCAGGCCGGTCTCCTCCAGGATGCGGATCGACATCGCCCGCACGTAGGCGATGGTGTCGTCGTACCCGTGCGCGTCGAGCCACTCGCGGGCCTCGGGCCAGCGGTCCTCGGGCTTGTCGCCGAGGGTGATCAGGGCTTCCTTGCAGCCGAGTTCGGCGCCGCGCCGGGCGATGTCCAGCACCTCGTCGGGGGACATGAACATCCCGTGGCCGGCCCGGCGCAGCTTGCCGGGGACGGTGACGAAGGTGCAGTAGTGGCACTTGTCGCGGCAGAGCCGGGTGAGCGGGATGAAGACGCTCTTGGAGTAGGTGATGACGCCGGGCCGCCCGGCCGCCGCCAGCCCCGCGTCGCGGACCCGGGCGGCGCTCGCACACAGGTCGTTCAGGTCCTCGCCTCTGGCCTGGAGCAGCACCGCGGTCTCGGTGACGTCCAGGGCGACGCCGTCCCGGGCGCGGCGCAGGGCGCGCCGCATCGCGTTAGCGGTCGGGGGGTTGCTTGCGTCCATGGCGGTTCCGTCCATGGCGCGACCCTACGCCAGGTCTCGTACGTTCGGAGTAGCCAACCCTGAGGGCGTCTCAGGGTCGATGTACCCGTGAGGTTTACCCCGAACTGGACCCGCAGGGCGATGACGGGGGCGGGGTGCGGGCCTCTAATGGAAGGGCACAGCCAATCGCTCGTGTTCGTAGAGGAGTTGAGGACGCCATGACCAATGACACGGCGGCGGGGGACAACGTGGACGGCGGCGTGCCGTACCGCTCACGGCGGCGCATGCTGGTGCGGGCCGGGGTACCGCTGACGGTGGCTGCGGTGATCGCCGCCGGGGTCGGGCTGGTGCCCGCGCTGGCGGCCGACGCCCCGCCCGACCTTCCCTCGCTGACGCCGGAGCAGCTGGTGGCCAAGGTGCTCGGCTCCGACGCGCAGGCCCTCTCCGGCACGGTGTCCGTCTCCACCGACCTCGGCCTGCCCAGCCAGCTGCTGGGCGCCGCGGCCGGCGGGCTCGGCGCGGCGGCCGGGCGCGGCGGCGGCCAGGGATCCTCCTCGGCCGACCCGCAGGCCAAGCTGCTCGGCCTGCTCGGCGGCGACCAGACGCTGCGGGTCGCGGTGGACGGCCCGGACCGCCAGCGGGTCGACCTGCTGGAGGACATGGCCGGCTACACCGTCGTCCACAACGGCGACCAGGCCTGGGCCTGGGACAGTTCGACCAACACCGCCGTACGCCTGACCGGCCAGGCGGCCGCCCAGCACTCCGACACGGCCGGCAAGCACGCCGGGGCGCCGCTGACCGGGGTGCCGACGACCCCGCAGGAGGCCGCCCGGCAGTTCCTGACCGCGAGCGCGGACACCACGTCGGTCACCGTGGCTGGCACCGCCAACGTGGCCGGGCAGAAGGCGTACCAGCTGAGCGTCAAGCCCGCGCAGTCCGGTTCGACCGTCGCCGAGGTCCGGATCGCGGTCGCCGCCGACAACGGGGTGCCGCTCTCGGTGGTGGTCAAGGGCGTCGACGGTTCCACCGTGCTGGACGTCCACTTCACCGACGTGTCCTTCGCCAAGCCGGCCGCCAAGACCTTCGACTTCACCGTGCCCAAGGGTGCCAAGGTGACGGAGCACAAGGCCGACGAGGGCGCCAAGGGTGAGGTGCCGCAGGGTTTCGCGCCCAAGGGTTCCGCGCCCGGGGGCAAGGCCGGTCGGGACGCCTCGGGCCAGGACCACGGCGGCGTGAACGTGATCGGCGAGGGCTGGACGACCGTGGTCTCGGCGCAGCTGCCCGGCGGCGCCGTCGACGTGCCGCAGGACGGCGGCAAGGGCGGCAAGCACGGCGGCCGGGGCGCGGCCCTGAACCCGCAGGCGCTGGTGAAGTCGCTCGGCAAGCCGGTCGGCGGCGGCACGCTGATCAGCACCAAGGTGGTGAACGTCCTGGTCACCGACGACGGCCGGGTGTTCGCCGGCGCGGTGACCCTGCCGGTGCTCCAGCACGCCGCCGGGGTGAACTGACGGATGACGAAGGCTCCCGTAACGGGGGACGTTACGGAGTCGGCCGGGGGTCCGGGCGCCGAGCAGCGCCCGGGCCCCGCGCCTTCCACCTCCTCCTCCCCCTCCTCCCCCGGGCCCGACGACGTGATCAGGACCCGCGGCCTGACCAAGCGCTTCCGGGGCGGCCAGCTCGCCGTGGACGGCCTGGACCTGAGCGTGCCGCGCGGCTCCGTCTTCGGCTTCCTCGGCCCGAACGGCTCCGGCAAGACCACCACCATCCGGATGCTGATGGGCCTGATCGCCCCCACCTCCGGCGTGGCCACCGTCCTCGGCGAGCCGATGCCGCAGTCCGTCGCCTCCGTGCTGCCCCGGGTGGGCGCGCTGATCGAGGGCCCGGCGCTGTACGGCTTCCTCTCCGGGCGGGACAACCTGGTGCGGTTCGACGCCGCCGACCCGACCGCCGACCCCCGTACCCGGCGCCTGCGCGTCGAGACGGCGTTGGAACGGGTCGGGCTGAGCGCCGCGGCGGCCAAGAAGGCCCGCGCGTACTCGCTGGGCATGAAGCAGCGGCTCGGCCTGGCGTCGGCGCTGCTCCAGCCGCGCGAGCTGCTGGTGCTGGACGAGCCCACCAACGGGCTGGACCCGCAGGGCATGCGCGAGATCCGGGCGCTGGTGCGGGAGGTCGCGGCGGAGGGGACCACGGTGTTCCTCTCCTCGCACCTGCTGGACGAGATCGAGCAGGTCTGCACCCACGCGGCGGTGATGTCCCGGGGCCGGCTGGTGGTGCAGGGCACCGTCGCCGAACTGGCCGCCCGCGCGCAGGGCCGGCTGGTGGTCCGCACACCGGACGTGGCGCACGCCGTGGAGGTGCTGGCGGCCCACCGGGTCGGCTCCCTGCTGCCCGGCGACGGGCGGGTGGACGGCGATCTCGCCGCGCTCGGCGCGCTCGGCTCCCCGGTCGAGGAGGCGCTGCCGAAGCTGTGCGCGGCGCTGGTCGAGGCCGGGGTGCGGGTGCACGGGTTCGGGCTGGAGCGGGGCACGTTGGAGGACGCCTTCGTGGCGCTGACCGGGGAGGGCTTCGATGTCGCAGGCTGAGCTGTCGCGGGCTGAGCTGTCACAGGCCGGGGCGCTGCCGGTCCGGGCCGGGCGGAGGCCGCAGACGGCGGCCGGGTTCCTGGCGCTGTTCCGCAACGAACTGCACCTGACCTTCCGCCGGATGCGCACCAAGGTGCTGCTGGGGATCCTGGCGGTGCTGCCGATCCTGATCGGCGTGGTCGTCAAGCTCAACACGGGCAGCCCGCACGAGGGCGGCGGGGTGAACTTCATCGCGCAGACCACCCAGAACGGCCTGTTCCTGGTCTTCACCGCCCTCGCGGTCGCGCTGCCGGTGTTCCTGCCGATGACGGTCGGCGTGGTCGCCGGGGACTCGGTCGCCGGCGAGGCGGCCACCGGGACGCTGCGCTACCTGCTGGTCGCCCCGGCCGGGCGCACCCGGCTGCTGGCCGCCAAGTTCACCGCCGGGCTGGTGTTCTGCCTGGCCGCGACCGTGGCGGTCGCGGCGGCGGCGCTGGCCACCGGCGCCGCGCTGTTCCCGCTCGGCGAGGTGACGCTGATCTCCGGCGACACCATCGGCTTCGGCGACGCGCTGCTGCGGGCGGTGCTCGTGGCCGGGGTGGTGGCGGCCTCGCTGGCGGGGCTGGTGGCGATCGGGCTGTTCGTCTCCACGCTCACCGGCAGCGGTATCGCGGCGATGGCCGCGACCGTCGGGCTGGTGGTCACCGTGCAGATCCTGGACGCCTTCCCGCAGTTGGACGCCGTGAGGCCGTTTCTGTTCACCCATTACTGGCTCAGCTTCGCGGACCTCCTGCGCCAGCCGATGTACTGGGACGGCGTGTGGAAGGACCTCGGCCTCCAGGCCGCCTACGTCGCCGTGTTCGGCGCGGCGGCCTGGTCCCGCTTCACCAGCCGGGACATCAGCGTCTGACCGCCGCGTCGGCGGGGGCGGATCAGAAGGACGGATCAGAAGGGGCGGATCAGCGCCTGACGGCCGCCTTGGCGGGGGCGGGTTGCGGCACGGCCGCGGCCCGCCCCGCGCGGTCGGCCCGCACCTGGCGCAGCGCGTCCCAGGTGAGCACCGCGAGCGCCAGCCAGACCAGGCCGAAGCCGGCCCAGCGGGCGGGCGGCATCGACTCGTGGAACACCGCCACGCCGATCAGGAACTGGAACACCGGCGCCAGGTACTGCAGCAGCCCGAGCACGGTCAGCGGCACCCGCACGGCCGCCGCGCCGAAGAACAGCAGCGGGATCGCGGTGATCACCCCGCTGAGCAGCAGCAGCCCGGAGTGCCCCCAGCCGTACGAGCCGGCCACCGTGTGGCCGAAGGTGCCGCGCCCGCTGACCTCCAGGTAGACCAGGTAGCCGAGCGCGAACGGGAACATGAAGGCGCTCTCCGCCGCCAGGCTCTCCAGCCCGCTCAGCCCGACCTTCTTCTTCAGCAGCCCGTACGTGGCGAAGGAGAGCGCCAGGGTGAGCGCGATCCACGGCAGCCGCCCGTACGCGACGCTGAGCACCGCGACGGCGGCCGCGCCGACGCCGACCGCCGCCCACTGCGCCGTCCGCAGCCGCTCCTTGAGCACCAGGACACCGAAACCGATGGTGACCAGCGGGTTGATGAAGTAGCCGAGGCTGGTCTCGACGACGTGCCCGGCGTTGACGCCCCAGATGTAGACGCCCCAGTTGATCGAGATCACCGTGGCCGCGCCGGCCAGCATGGCGAGCCGGCGGGGCTGGCGCAGCAGCGGGCGTATCCAGCTCCAGTGCCGCTGGGCGATCAGCAGCAGCACCACGGCGACCAGGGACCAGACCATCCGGTTGGCCAGGATGTCGTCGGCGGCGCCGGGCTCCAGCAGTGGCCAGAACAGGGGGAAGAGGCCCCAGATGCCGTAGGCCGCGACGCCGTACCAGAGGCCTCGACCGCTGTCCTGCTGGGTTGTCTGTGGCATGGCCGCCTGCCCTCCGCGCGCGTGTGTCGAGGTGACGGTAGCTGGCGGAGGGGCAGGCTGTCATCTCCGTTTCCGCATTTTGGTCATGACATCGCTGACCTCGGGAAACGCGGGGCTCATCGCCGGCCCGGAGCGCCTCAGCCCTGGAGCGCCTCGGGCCCGGAGCGCCTCAGGCCTGGAGCGCGGTGCGGACCGACTCGGCCAGCGGGACGGTCGGGCGGCCGATCAGCCGGGCCAGGTCGCCCGGGGTGCCGGCCAGCTCGCCACGGGCGATGCCCGCGTCCACGTCCACCAGCACCTCGGCGAAGCCCTCCGGCAGGCCCGCGCCGACCAGCGCCGCGAGGTGCTCCGCCGGCGCCACGTCCTGGTGCGCGACCGGCTGCCCGGAGACCAGCGCCAGCTCGGCCGCCAGCTCCGCCAGGCTCCACGCGGCGTCGCCGCTCAGCTCGTACACCCGGCCCTCGTGGCCCTCGCCGAGGAGGACGGCGACCGCCGCGTCCGCGTAGTCCTTGCGCGGGGCGGTGGCCACCCGGCCGTCCCCGGCGCTGCCGAGCACCACGCCGCGCGCGACCGTGCCGGCCGCGCCGCCCAGGTAGTTCTCGGTGTACCAGCCGTTGCGCAGCAGGACGGACGGCAGGCCGGATGCGCGGATCAGCTCCTCCGTCGCCTTGTGCTCGTCGGCCAGCCGGAAGGTCGCCGCGCCCGGCGCGCTCGTGTAGGCGAACAGCGCGACGCCGGCCGCACGGGCCGCGTCGACCACCGCGCGGTGCTGCGGGATCCGGCGGCCGACCTCGCTGCCCGAGATCAGCAGCACCCGGTCGCCGGCCGCGAAGGCGCCGGCCAGGGACGCCGGGTCGTCGTAGTCGACCACGCGGACGGCCACCCCGCGCGCGGCCAGGTCGGCCGCCTTCTCGGCGGAGCGGACGGCGACCGCCACCTCGCTCGCGGGGACGGCGGCCAGCAGGCCCTCGACGACGAGACGGCCGAGCTGGCCGGTGGCACCGGTGACGACGTACATGGGGATGCTCCTCGGGTGGGTTTGTGCCTCGATGGGGTTCCTGCCTCGAAACTCACCCTAGGGACTGCACTAACCTTTCGAAAGTACGCACTTCAAAGTACGGTACTGACATGAAGGTAATGGCAGGACAGTCATGAAGACCCTGGAGGAAGGCCGCCCGGCCGTCCCGGTGCGCGAGCTGCCGCCGGCCGACGTGTTCGACCGCATGTGCCCGTCCCGGGGCGTGCTGGAGCACGTCACCAGCCGCTGGGGCGTCCTCGTGCTCGGCGCGCTGCGCGAGCGCGGCTACCGCTTCAGCGAACTGCGCCGCCGGGTCTCCGGCGTCAGCGAGAAGATGCTCGCGCAGACCCTGCAGACGCTGGAACGCGACGGCTTCGTGCACCGCGAGGCCCACCCGGTGATCCCGCCCCGGGTCGACTACAGCCTCACCCCGCTCGGCCGGGAGGCCGCCGAACTGGTCGCCGCCCTCGCGCACTGGTCCGAGCAGCGGGTCCCCGCCGTCGAGGCCGCCCGCGCGGAGTACGACGCCCGGCCTAGCGCTCGCTGATCAGGGCCGCCAGCCCGTCCAGCACGCGGGCCAGGCCGAAGGCGTACGCGTGGTCCGGGTCGTACGCGCCGCCGTGCGCCTCGCCGGCGGCGGCGCCCACCCGGGCCGCGACCGGGTAGCGCTCGGCGTCGAAGACCTTGGCGAGCAGCTCGGCGTTGGCGGCCCACCACTGCGCGTCGGTCATCGCGCTGTCCTGCCGGGCGGCGCGCTCGTCGGCGGCCATCCGGGCGCAGGTCTGGACGAAGCCCAGCAGGTGGGTGAGCGCCGCGTCCAGTTCGACGTCGGGCAGGCCGGTGCCCTCGAAGGCGCGCAGCTCGTACTCGTACTTGGCCATCAGGCCCGGGCCGAGCGGCGGGCGGCTGGTGGAGACCGCCGAGACCCACGGGTGGGCGCGGTGCAGCGTCCGGTTGTCGTCGGCGACGGCGGTGACCCTGGCCCGCCAGCCGTCGTCGGCGGGGGCGCTGCGCGGCGTCGTCGCGTAGACGGTGTCCAGCATCAGGTCGAGCAGTTCGGCCTTGCCGGGGACGTAGGTGTACAGCGCCATCGGGGACAGCCCCAGCTCCTGCGCCACCCGGCGCATGGTGACGGCGTCCACGCCCTCGGCGTCGGCCAGGGCGATGGCCACGGCGGCGATCTCGCCGGTCGACCGGGCCTGTCGCGGGCCGCGCCGGCCGGGCTTCTCCTCGGCGGTCAGCCCCCAGAGCAGGGCGAGGGTGCGCGCCGGATCTCCTGCGCTGCTGCGGTCCGTGGCCATGGGGGGATCTTTTCACGGCCCCGCCGACAGCTCGACGGCCCGACGGCCGGTCGCTCAGCGGTCCGGCGGCCCGGTGCTGGCGTCATACGAGCGCCGGGTGGATCAGCCGCCCGTGGTGGACGAGCGAGGCGGACTGCTTGAGCCGGCTCACCCGGACGCTGATCTCGTAGCCGCGGATGCCCTCGACGTGGGCCAGGCGGCCGGTGAGGTAACGGTAGAAGTCGGGGGTGTCCCGGCAGGCGACCACGGCCATCAGGTTGTGGCGTCCGCTGATCGCGGCGACGAACGCGCACTCGTGGTGGCCGCCGACCTCCTCGCCGACCTGGTGCAGCCGCGGTAGATCGACCTGCAGCCACAGGGTGGCGTTGAGCCGGTAGCCGAGGCGCTCGGCCAGGGTGTCGACGTCGTACGTGAGCGAGCCGGCTGCCTCCAGTGCCTCCAGGCGACGGGCGACCCGGGGCTTGGACCAGCCGGTGACCTCGGCCAGGTGGGTATGGGTGGCCCGGCCGTCCTCGGCGAGCGCGCGCAGCAGCGGCAGGTCCTGTTCGCCCAGGGGCGTCGACGAGGCCACTGCCGGGGTGGGGTGGCCGGAGGTCAGCCGCCGCACCTGTTCGGGGGTGAGCGAGGCGTCGGGGTCGGTCCAGGGCGCGGTTCCGGGACCGCCGTAGACACGCACGACCAGGTCGACGTTCACGTCCAGGACCGCGCCCGCTCGCGGCAGCTGGCGCAGCAGTAGGTCGTCTTGGTCGGTTCCGGCGGGGGACCGGATGATGCAGATGATCTCCGAGCCGCCGGAGGCGATGCCGACGTACGCCACCTCGGACCGGCGGGCCAGTGACTGGGCCAGTGGTGCCACCGCATCAGGTCGGCAGCGCAGCCGGACGATCCACTCCGCCTGGCCGTCGGCGTTCAGGTTGCCCAGTCCGACGACGCGCAGCAGGCCGTCCCGCCGCAGGGCGGCGTAGCGGCGCGCCACAGTCTGTTCGGACACGCCGATGACCTCCCCGAGCCGCCGGAACGAGACCCGGGGCACGCACTGCAAACCGTGGATGATTTTGCGGTCCAGATCATCAGCCATGGAGGAATGGTCCCATCGCCAGAACCCCAGATGGAGGTTCCGGGACGCTTGGTGGGATCGACCGCGGGTTTCGGGCGCTTCGGGGAGAAGCTGATCGGCGGCTCCACGGGCGGCTGCCGTCTGCCGTCGCCCCCGGGAGCGGGCGCACGCTCCCGGCGGCGCTCCGAGAATGCGGGGCCTCCCCCGCAGCAGCCGAAGGAACGACCCCGTGAACTCCACAACGACGCCGGACCTCAGGGCCGGACGGGCCGCCACGCTCGTCATGGCCTGCCTGGGTGTCTTCGTCGCCTACCTGCCCGTCACCACCGTGTCGGTGAGCCTGCCGGCGATCCAGCGCGCGCTGGGCGCGTCGACCTCCGAACTGTCCTGGGTGTCGGACGCGTTCGTGCTGCCGATGGCCGCGCTGATCCTGACCACCGGCGTCTGGGGCGATGTCCACGGCCGCAAGAAGGTCTTCCAGACCGGCATGGTCTTCTGTGCGCTGGGCGCCGCGATCTCGCTGCTGTCCAGCTCGGTGCAGGCACTGTGGGTCGGGCAGGCGGTCTCCGGCATCGGCGCCGCCGCCCTGCTGCCCACCACACTCACGCTGATCAGCCATGCCGTGCCCGACCACCGCGAGCGGGGCAAGTTCATCGGCTTCTGGGCGATGAGCCTGACGGCCCCGCTCGCCGTCGGCCCGCTGATCGGCGGCGCCCTGCTGGAGCACACCACCTGGCGCTGGATCTTCCTGCTGCCGATACCGCTCTCCGTGGCCCTGCTGGCCGTCGCCGCGTTCCGGCTGCCCGACTCGCGCGCCCCGCACGGCCGCCGGCTCGACTGGCCCGGCCAGATAACCGCCGCCGTCGCCGTCACCGCACTGGTCTACGGCGTCATCGAGGGCGGCGCGGACGGCTTCGGCGAACCCGCTGTGATCACCGCGCTGACGCTCGGCGCGGTCGCCGCCGGAGCCTTCGTCCTGGTGGAACTCCGCAGTGCCGGCCCGATGCTGGACCTGGCGCTGTTCCGCAGCCCCGCGTTCACCGCCACCGCGCTGGTGGCCGTGGTCAGCTTCCTCGGCCTGATCGGCTTCTTCTTCGTGCTCAGCCTGTACTTCGGCCTGGTCCAGCACCTGAGCACCATGCAGGCGGCACTGCGGATGGTGCTGGTGTCCGGCACCTCGCTGGTGGCCGGCCTCCCTGTCGGACGGCTGATGCACCGGATCCCGCCGAGGGTGCTGATCACCTCCGGGCTGGTGCTGATCGCCGCCGCGATGTTCGCCATGACCGGCGTCGACGCCCACACCTCCTACGCGGCGCTGACCTGGCGGCTGGTACTGCTCGGACTCGGCATGGGCGCGGTGCTCACCCCGATGACCGCCTCCGCGGTCTCCGCCGTTCCCTTCCACCTGGCCGGGATGGCCGCGGCCGGCAACAACGCGATCCGCCAGGTCGGCGCCGCGCTCGGCCCCGCCGTCCTCGGCGCGCTGCTCACCACCCGTGCCCTGAACGCCCTGCCCGAACAGCTCGCGAACGCCGGCGTCCCGGCCCAGACCGGCGCGCGTGTCCTGGACGCCGCCCGCGAACACGGCCTGGGCGCCGTCGCCGGACTCGACCTCGGCCCCGCCACGGGACAGGCCCTGACCGCGCTGAGCAACTCCTTCCTGGACGGCATGCGGCTGTGCCTGCTGGTCTCCGCCGGCCTCGCCCTGCTGGCCGCGCTGGCCTGCGCCCTGCTGCTGAAGAGCCCGTCGAGCGCGGCACCGAGGGCGGCGGGTCCGGGACGGCCGGTGCCGGAAGCGGAACAGGCCGCGGTCCCGGTTGCGGTCCCGGTTGCGGCGCAGCCGGCCTGAGGACCCGCCCGGCGATCTTTCCGCGAACCCCGGCGGAGCCCCCAGCCGGTGCGCCGGCCGACCATGATCAATCTCGGCGCCGACCGCTGTACCGATGTTCCCCGAGGCCGGGCTACCGTCTCCCCATGACCAGCGTCCCGACCAGCAACGGCCCGAGTGGCGGCGGCTCGACCGGTGGCGGCCCGACCGGTGGCAGCCCGACCGGTGGCAGCCCGACCGGTGGCAGCCCGAGCGGTGGCGGCCCGGACCCGATCCCGGGCACCGACACCCCCGAGGCCATCCGCCCCCGCGTCACCTGCCGCCGCTGCCATCGCCCGTTGCACGACCCGGAGTCGCGGATCCTGCGGCTCGGCCCGGAGTGCCGCGATCCGGCGGAGCGGGTCGCGCGCTTCGACGTCGACCAGGATCCGCTGCCGGGCATCGGGTGACGGGCACCGGGTGACGGGCGTCGCTCGCCGGCCTCTGGTGTAGCGCCCGTCAGGCGCGCCGGAAGAGGCGGCGCAGGAGGCCGGGGCGGGGTTCCGGCTGCTCCTCGATCTGCTTGACTTCCTGGGCTTCTCGCGCGGCCCCGGCTTCCCTGGCTTCCTGGGCCTCGGCCCGCTCGATCATCCGCCGGGCCAGGTCGAGGTCGGCCCGGGGCAGCCAGGGCGCGGTGAGCGCCAGCGCGGCGAGCGAGCGCAGGACGGTCACCACGCGGGTGCGGCGGGCCCGGGCGCTGTAGTGCAGCCGCTGCCGGAGCCGGTCGGCGATGTCGGCGCGGGTCTCGGGGTGCGTCCAGCCGATCGCGACGAGGGCGAAGCCGGCCGCCTCGACCACCCAGTCCTCGGGTCCGAGCAGCAGGTCGACCAGCACGCGGCGGCGCTCGGAGTCCTCCCACGGCTGGTCGGTGCGGTGGTGGGCGATGCCGAGGCAGGCGAAGACCTGGACGGCCCGCACCCACAGTTCGGGCTGGTGGGCGAGCAGGGCCCGGCCGAGGTCGTCCTCCCGGGGCATCGGCGGGTGGACGAGCGCGCCGAGCAGGTCGTCGAGGGGCAGCCCGGCCAGCCGGACGGCGTGGTCGTAGGCGGCGGGGACGGTCGCCCAGACGATCTCGGCGGTGGCCCGGACGAGTTCGGCGCTGTCCGGCGCGGGCGGGGCGACGGCCGGGCGCGGGTCGGTGCCGTCCCAGGCCCAGATCCGGGTGGCCGGTTCGGCCAGCGGCAGCCGGGGGTCGGGCTCGGCGACGGACTGGTAGGCGACGGTGGAGCGCGGCAGGGCGAGGCGGACGGCCAGCAGGGAGCTGGGCGGTTCCACGGCGGAGGCGCTGCACTCGATCTCGCTGTCGCGGGTGGTGCCGGGGGCGGCGAGCACCTGGTGCAGCACGTTGACGGTCGCCTCGGTGGCGCCGGAGACCATGCCGAGCCAGGGTTCCCGGTGGCTGAGGCGTTCCAGCAGGTCCTGGGCGTACTCGTGGTCGGGGTGGGCGCGGTGGTGGTCGGCCAGGGCGAGCAGGTGGGCGGGGTCGCCGTCGGCGGCGTGCCGCAGGCCGTACCGGGCGGGGGCCGCCTTGGGGTGGTCGGGTTCGGTGGCGAGCACGCGGTCCAGCCAGGGCAGGCCGTCGGCGGGGCGGCCGAGGGCGCCGTACAACTCGGCGACGTCGACGGCGAGGTAGCTGCTGGAGTTGTCCCGCTCCGGTTCGACCCGGGCCAGTTCGGCCTCCCAGACGGCGAGCGCCCGTTCCGGCCGGCCGTGCGCGCGCAGGGCGTTGCCGAGCATCACGGACGGCAGGTAGCCGGGGGCCAGCAGGTGGGCCAGTTCGGCGAGTTCGACGGCGCGGTCGGTGGCGCCGAGGCGGCGGGTGAGGCCGGAGGCCATCGCGAGCAGCAGCGCGTGGTCGCCGTGGCGGGCCACCACGGACTGGACGAAGTCCTCGAACGGCTGGACGGCTTCGGCGAGTTCGGGGGGCAGCGGGTCGGGCAGTCCGCCGCTGGCCCGGGCCACCGCCTGGGCGACGGCGTCCGGGTCGACGAGGGCGGGCAGGTCCTCGCGGGCGAGCCAGGCGGCGTGCGCCCAGGGTCTCGCGGGCTCGTACTGGATCGCGGAGGCGAGCAGGCCGACGGCGGTGTCCCAGTCCCCGGCGGCGGCCTCGACGTGGGCCCGGCAGGCGACGGTGCCCAGGTAGACCTGGCCGTCCAGCGGGAACAGGTCGCGGGCGGCGGCCGGGCCTCCGGCGGCGGCGCACAACTCGGCCAGCGCCTCGTGCAGTTCGGGCAGCTGGGGGTCGGCGAGGATCGCGTCGGCCAGGTGGTCGGCGGCGTGCGGGAGGTCCCCGGAGTCGATCGCCAACCGGGCCACCGCCACCTCGCCCTCCGCCGCCAGCCGCTCGTCACCCTCGTCGTCGGCGTGCCCCATGTGGTCGTCCCCCCGTTCGCGGTGTCTGCCATGTGCGCGGACGAGGCTATCCCGCGTATCTGATGACCGGATGATCAATCTGTCGGTGTGTCGGACGAGCTGGAATTGGCCTGAATCGCGCTCACCTTCTGGGCCGGATACACCCCGAACGAGTGGTTTGGGTGCTGGTCGGCGCCTTTTCCCGGAATCGGCGCACCACGATGTTCCCCGGCGCTTCGCTCCCGAAGCACCCGCCGGAGCACCCCTCGGAGCATCCCGAAGCGCCACCGAAGCACCCCCGCAGCACCCCCGAAGCGCCCCCGAAGCGCCCCCGAAGCGCCCCCACCCCGACGACAAGCGAGAAGTGACAATGAAGCTCTCCCGCACCCTGTCCATGGCCGCCTCGGCCGCCGTCCTGAGCACCGTCGCCCTGGGCACCACCGCGCTCACCGGGCACGCCACACCAGCGGCCGCCGCCTCGTTCGTGGTCAGCGAGGCCCAGTTCAACCAGATGTTCCCGAGCCGGAACTCCTTCTACACCTACCGCGGCCTGACCGACGCCCTCAGTGCCTACCCCGGGTTCACCACCACCGGCAACGACGCCACCCGCAAGCGCGAGGCCGCGGCGTTCCTCGCCAACGTCAGCCACGAGACCGGCGGCCTGAAGTACGTCGTCGAGCAGAACACCGCCAACTACAGCCACTACTGCGACGCCTCGCAGCCCTACGGCTGTCCGGCCGGCAAGAGCGCCTACTACGGGCGCGGCCCGCTCCAGATCAGCTGGAACTTCAACTACAAGGCGGCGGGCGACGCCCTGCACATCGACCTGCTGCACGACCCGTACCAGGTCGAGAAGAACCCGGCCGTCTCCTGGAAGACCGGCCTCTGGTTCTGGAACTCCCAGAAGGGCGCCGGGACGATGACCGCGCACGACGCCATCGTCAACGGCAAGGGCTTCGGCGAGACCATCCGCAGCATCAACGGCGACCTGGAGTGCAACGGCAAGAACCCGGACGAGCGCAACGACCGCATCAACCTCTACAAGAAGTTCGTCGGCGTCCTCGGCACCGACGTCGGCGGCGGCAACATCTCCTGCTGACCGGCAACGGTTCGCGGGGGGTGTTCTGCCCCTCCCACCAACAAACCCGCCGGGGGGCAGGGGTCGCCTCG
>NZ_JBHWIJ010000056.1:15931-17402 GCF_042732255.1 Kitasatospora sp. NPDC059803
ACCGTGTGGGGGGGGGACAAAAATCGCCTGCGTCCCGCTTTGGGTGCGGGTGTTATCGGGCCCCGCCCCCACCCCCCCCGCGCGGGGTCGCCTGGTGGCCGCGGCCAGGAACGACGTCAGCGCCGGGCGTCGAAGCGAAGGTCCACGAAGGCCCCGACCAGCCCCCCGAGCGCGACGGCCGGCACGACCGCATCCCCGGCACGACCGGCTAGCGCACCCGTGACCAGCACGACCGCGACGGCAGTCAACGCGCCCGCCCAGGCCGGTCCCGATCGCGGCAGCAAGGGCACGGGCCTGCCGTTCCGCCGCAACCTGACCCACTTGACGGCGAGCAGGAGCACCGCGACCGCGAGGAGCGGCGGCACCATGACGTGCGCGGAGTTTCCCATCCTTGTCCGCCTTCCGTTCGGGCTGTCACCGACACGGTAACTGCCGTACCAGCAAACGGCGATGGCGCCTCCCCGGCCACCGTCGCCGATGCACGGAACGGCCTGCGGGCAGAGCGCCGAACACCTGGGCTCGGGGACGTGAGAAGCGTTCCTGTGGGCCTTCCCGCGACGGCGCGACTGCGCTGCGGCCGATCCCGTCGGGCGCCTGAATATTTCATCACGAGAAATATTCAGGTGGTCGTCGGCGTTGGCCACGGAGCCGGGTGCGGGAAGGCCCCGCACGGCTGGAGACGGGAGCGACGCCGTGCGCGTGGAGATCTGGACCGACATCAACTGCCCGTGGTGCTACATCGGCAAGGCCCGGTTCGAGCAGGCCCTGGAGCGCTTCCCCCACCGTGGGGACGTGGAGGTCGTCCACCGCTCCTTCGAGCTCGACCCGCACTCGCCGGCCGAGGCGCGGCCGGTCGTCCCGCTGATCGCCGCCAAGTACGGGCTCAGCCTGGAGCAGGCCGAGGCGGCGGAGGCCCGGATCGCGGACAACGCACACGGGGAGGGCCTGGCGTACCTCCGCGAGGGACGCGACGCTGCGAACTCCTTCGACATGCACCGCCTGCTGCACTTCGCCAAGGACCACGGGCGACAGGGGCAGCTGCTGGACGCGCTGTACCGGGCCAACTTCGCCGACGCGCGATCCGCCTTCGCGGAAGGACGGCTGGTGGAACTGTCCGTCGAGGCCGGGCTGGACGGCGAGGCCGCGGCGGCGGTGCTGGCCGATCCGGACGCCTACGCGGAGGCGGTGCGCGAGGACGAGGCGACGGCGGGCGCGATGGGCGCCACCGGGGTGCCGTTCTTCGTGTTCGACCGGCGGCTCGGGGTCTCGGGCGCCCAGCCGGCCGAGACGTTCACAGCGGCCCTGGAGCAGGCCTGGGAGAGTCGGACGGTGGTGCCCCTGCTGGTCGGCGGCGGTGGCGGCGAGGCGTGCGGGCCGGACGGGTGCGAGCTGCCGCAGCGGTGAGGTGAGGGGCGCGGGTGAGGTATTTGGGCGGGGCGGAATTCGTGAGCGCCCGCGAACCCCCGCCGGG
>NZ_JBHWIJ010000056.1:17412-25495 GCF_042732255.1 Kitasatospora sp. NPDC059803
CGGCGCGCGGCCCGCCGCCGTCGGGGGGGCCGCGCGCCGGCCGGGGGCCGCCGCCGGCGCGCGGGTCCGGGCGGGGGGGGGGCCTCGCCCGCCGCCCGGGCGCCTTCCCGCTCCGGGGATGTCAGCGCTTGGGGGCGATGAGGCGGGTGCCGGCCCAGTCCGGGGCGGCGCCGATGGCCTTGGTCGAGGAGAGGCCGGCGGTCTGGACGGCCTCGTTGACGTCGCCGGGCTCGACGTAGCCGTCCCGGCCCGACTTCGGCGTGAGCAGCCAGATCATGCCGCCCTCTTGGAGGAGACCGATGGCGTCGACCAGGGCGTCGGTGAGGTCGCCGTCGTCCTCGCGGAACCAGAGCAGGACGGTGTCGGCCACGTCGTCGTAGTCCTCGTCGACGAGGTCCTGGCCGGTGATCGACTCGATGCCCTCGCGGAGGTCCTGGTCGACGTCCTCGTCGTAGCCGATCTCCTGGACGACCTGCCCGGACTGGAACCCGAGCCGGGCCGCCGGGTTGGTGCGCTCTGTCGTCATGCCGGTGTTCCTTTGACTTGGAGGCGCCTGTCGCCTCGCATCCGGGTAGCCAATCAGACGCGGACGGTGGTCGGCGCTGAACACGCCCGGAGATTGACGGTGCGTCAGATCTCGCGGCAGGAGACGATCCCGGACGAGCTGACGGCCAGCAGGAGTTGGGCGCCCCCGGCGGCATCGGCCCGGGTGATGGTGGCGCCCAGCTCGCCGGGCGGGAGGGGGAACGTGTGCGGGTGCAGGTCGGCGTCGTGCGCCACGACTGCGTCGCCCTCGACGTAGAGCAGCAGGTATTCGGCGACGTCGGACACGTCGGGTCCCCTCCCCTGGGGTGGCTGGCGCTTGGCCCTGCCCACGCTAGGGGCCGCGCGGGGCGCGGTCGGTGGCATTCACCCGGCACCACCCCGACGGGTGAATCCGACGGAGGACGGGCGGGGGTTGGGGGCAGGGCTGGGGCCGGGGTTGAGGTGGGGGTTGAGGCGGGCGGGGTGCCCGGCGGCGTTGCGACCGGCGGCCTCGCGGTAGGCGATGCGCTGGACGGCGGTGACCAAGCGGTAGAGGTTGAGGGCGGCGTCGGAGTCGTCGGCGGCGAAGCCCAAGTGGAAGATGAAGGCTTCGAGTTCGCGCCAGTCGAAGTCGTCGGGGACGGGCTGGGCGACGCCGGGGGCGAGGGTGTTGAAGGCGGCGGCGACGGCGTAGTGGGTCGCGGCGAGGGCGTTGGCCAGGAGGTTGGCCAGGGGGTTGGGGCCGAAGTCGGGGTCCGGGTCCGGGTCGGACATGTCAGGGGTCCTCCTCGTCGGGCTTTGCAACGTTGAGTGCGGTGATGACGCCCAGGACGACGGTGGCGATCGCCAGGGCGAGGAGGACGGCGAAGGCGGCGGCGATCAGAAAGCGCACGGGTCTTCGCGGTCTCGGTCGGCGGCGAGGAGGAGGGAGAGGAGGTTGAGGAGCGTGGAGGCCGGGGCGGTGTTGAAGCGGACGAGGACGCGGCCGTCGATGGTGCGGTCGATGGTGGCGGAGGGGAAGATGAGGCCGAACCTGCGGCCGCGCTCGTCGACTTCGGCGAGGAGCGTGCGGATGTGGTCGTCGGTGTAGTACCGGATCCGGGGGTCGGTCGGGAGCATCGGGCGGCGGCGGGGAAGGGGCATCAGGCGGCGTCCAACTGCAGCTCGAACCAGACGGATTTGCCCTGCTTGCGCAGGTCGGCGCCGAAGCGGTGGGCGAGGGAACGGACGAGGTGCAGACCTCGGCCGGAGAGCGCGTAGGGGTCGGCGGGGGCGCACGGCTCGGGCGGGAGGGTCTGGCTGTCGTCACAGACCGAGACGCGGAGCCTGCGCTCCAGGAGGGAGAGCACGACGAGGGGCGCGAGGCTCCCGGCGTGCTTCCACGCGTTGAAGAAGAGTTCGTGGAGGGCGAGTTCGGCGTCGCAGATGGTGGGGGGCGGCCAGCCGGCGGTGGTGAGGAGGTCGCACAGTTCGGTGCGGGCGGCGGTCCAGTCGGGAGGGTTGGAAGCACGCATGAGAGACCCCGGGAGGGAGAGGGGGGAGTCACTGACGATCCGTCATGTGACCGGTGCAACACTGAGAGTAAGAGCACAGGGCTCACGCGTGCAACCTAATCGCGGAGAAGACCCACCCAGCTTGGATAAGCTCACTCGTGTGGGTGGAGACTGCCCCGACACGGAAGGAACCCCCCTTGGCACTCAGGACCCAAATCAGCGAACGGCAGCGGCGGTTCGGCGCTGAGCTGAGGCGGCTGCGCGAGGCCGCCGGGCTGGCGGTCAAGGATGCCGGTGCCCTCATCGGCATCGCCGGGCCGCAGCTCAGCCACATCGAGGCGGCGCGCACGGCACTCGACTCGGAACGGCTCGCGACTCTTCTTGACGGCTACGGGTGCACGGATGAGACCTATGCCGCCCTCTTGCGCGCTCTCGGGGCGAGCGATGGCAAGGGCTGGTGGACCGAGTTCAAGGGAAAGGTCCCGCCCCTCGCCCTGGATCTGGCCGAGGCAGAGGACCGCTCCGTCCGGCTGCACAGCTACGACTCGCTCTACATCCCAGGGGTGCTGCAACTACCCGACTACGCGAAGGCGATCTACGAGGGTGGTCACGCCAGGAGCCCATGGGAACCCCAGACACAGGTCCGTTTCCGAAGCGGCCGACAGCGGATCCTCGCAGATGACAAGCCACGGCAGTTCAAGTTCGTCATCCATGAAGCCGCGCTGCGCATGCGCTTTGCCGGAGACACAGTCATGCGGTCTCAGCTTCTTCATCTGATCGAAGTGGCGGAATTGCCGAATGTCAGCATCCAGGTACTGCCATTCACCGCGCCCAGGCATGCGCCGCTCTCGGCTTCATTCCTGTTCTGCGACCCGGGATGCCTTGAGCTGTCGACGGTGATCCTCTCCGGCCCGAAGCGTTCGGAGTACCTCGGAGACCCAGTCGATGTTGATGCCTACGTGCAGAAGTTCCAGCAGTTGAGCGAGCTCTCACTCCCGCCTGTCGACTGCAACGGCGCCCTGCGTAAGCTCGATACACGTGACTCTTGGGGGCTCATTCACCATCTCCTCTACGAGCTTCAGACCTGAAAGGCGTCCGATGTCCCACCTCGTCTGGCAAAAGTCGTCTTACAGCGACGCAGAAGGCGCCGATGCCTGCCTTGAACTTGCCCAGGGCGACGACGACCTCCGCCACCTCCGCGAATCCGACGACCCCGACATCATTGTCACCACCACCACCGCCAAACTCCGCGCCCTCGTCCTCGGCGCCAAGGCCGGCGAGTTCGACTACCTCATCTGAACCTCTACCGCACGCCCAGTGGTCAGCACACTTGGTGCTGACCGCCTCCGCCCAACTCCCTGTTCCGGGCCGCCCGCCCTGGGTTAGCGTGGACCCATGTCGAGAGACCTGCCCGCGCTACGGGCATCCCATCAGGACCGGGACCGCATCGTAGAAACGCTGCAGGTCGCCGCCGCAGACGGCCGGCTCACCCCCGAAGAACTCGAAACCCGGCTGGAAGCCGCGCTCTCGGCCCGGACGCTCGCCGAGCTGGCCGAGCTGACCACCGACCTGCCGAGCTTCGCGTCGGCCGTGGCCGTGCCGAAGGACGTGCTGGTCATCGACCAGCGCGGCGGCAAGTACACCCGGGCGGGGCGCTGGGTGGTCCCCCGGCACATCGAGTTGCGGCCGAAGCACTGCACGGTCGTCCTCGACTTCACCGAGGCGGTGATCACGGCCGACACCCTTCTGATCGACGTGTCCCTGCGGCACGGCAAGCTGCTCATCATCAGCCCGCCGGGCCTCGTCACCCTCGACACCGACGGTCTCACCCTGGTCTTCTCCAAGGTCAAGCAGCGCTTCGACAGCGGCGGCGACGCCAGGCCCCGGCTCCGTATCGAGCTCACCGGCACCCTCAAACACGCCTCGGTCGTCGCGCGCCCTCCCCGCCGCCGCCTCTTCGGCGCTTGAGGCAGGCCCACTCCACAGCTACGCACCCTCGCCCGCTCGTCGATCCCGACGAGCGGGCGATCTCGTTACCCAGCCAGATTCCCGCCCTCAAAGCGCCCGCCACGACGCGCCGTTGGCCGATTCCGACCTTCCGTCACGACCACGCCGGTGAGAAACTTTGAGAAATTTCGGCTAGGAGGAGCAATCGTGAAGCTGCGACTCACCGGCAGCCCGCGTTGAGCACCACACGACAGGGCGTCCACGAAGCCCGCCTGGAACTCGGCCGACGCCTTCGCACGATCCGTACGGCGGCCGGGCTCGACGGACGCACCCTCGCGGGCCGGCTCGGCTGGCCCGCGAGCAAGGTGTCCAAGCTCCAGCAAGGGCGGCAATCCCCCACGGTCGCCGACGTCCGGGCCTGGGCCGACGCCTGCGACGTCCCCGAGGCCGCTGCGGAACTCGTCGTCCAACTGCACGAGCTGGACGACCGGTACGCCCAATGGCGGCACGAGCTGCGACAGGGCCACGCCGCAGTCCAGAAGTCCTGGGCCGACATGGAGGCCGCGGCACAGACCATCCGCGCATTCGAACCCTGCTGGGTACCGGGCCTTCTCCAGACCGCCGACTACGCGGCTGCACGGTTCCGCGAGCACGCCCAGCTCAACGACAGCCCGCCGGACACGGACGCCGCCGTGGCCGCCCGCCTCGCCCGTCAGCAGATCCTGTACTCGCACTCGCCCGGCGGCCGGCACTGGCACATCCTCCTCACCGAGGCCGCCCTGCTCTACGGGACCGCCTCCGCCGAGGTGATGCGCGCCCAGATCGACCGCCTGGTCTCCGCGACGACCCTCCCGGCCCTGCGCCTGGGCGTCGTGCCGTTCCGCACACGCCTGCCCGCCTCACCCGTGCACGGGTTCTGGATCTTCGACGACCAGTTGGCCTCCGTTGAGGTCGTCAGCGGCGAACTCCGGCTGGGTCTGCCCGAGGAGATCGCCCAGTACCGCAAGGTCTTCGACCTACTGGCCCCGAGTGCGCTCTACGACGCGGACGCCCGGCGGCTGCTCACCGCGGCTGCCGAAAGCTGGATCTGATAGGGCATCAAAAAGAATGTCAGCGTCTTCCACTGCATGAACCTGCTCGCTCTCGCCGAGCAAGTTCAAGCAAGTTCGTGGTGCGGGTACCGAATTGTGCGGCAAGCTCTCTCACAGCGATCGACTCCAACCACGAGGAGGCCCACGATGGCGCTGCACAAGCTCGGACAAGACCCCGACAGCCCCGAAGGCAAGTCCCCGACCGTCTACCTCGATGACGTGACGGGCAACTACATCCTCCAGGGCTGGAAGGTCCTCGACCCGGACCGTCTCGCGCAGATGGACGTCCCCGGGCACGAGACCGTGATCGAATTCCCCAGGCGAATGATGCAGTTCTTCCCGGAGGTGAACGGTGGCAGCGGCCCCCACGCTTGAGGACCTGCTGCGGTCCTGCACCCGCTCGGCGCTTCACCTTGAGATGCGCGACGGCTACATGCGAGACGATCCGCTGTTCGTCCGCTGGCTCGACGGGCTCCGCGACGACCCGGCCGACCGTTCGACGTGGTGGAGCCCTTGGTTGCAGTTGGTCCAGGAGACCACCGCCCGAGGCGTCGAGATCCGGCGCGCCCGCGTGGTGTCGGAGCCGGTCAGCGAGTACGTCCGGTTCGAGCACGAGATCACGTTCCGGAACATCGCCTCCGGCGAGCAGGTCAGCTGGCTTCCGCGTAGGCAGACGACCGACCTCGCGCTCCCCGGCAATGACTTCTGGCTGATCGACGGGCAGTACCTCGTCGTCCACCACTTCAGCGGCGAGGGCGACTTCGTCGACGACGAGATCAGCACCGACCCGGAGATCCTGAAGCTCTGCCACTCCGCGTTCGAGGCCGTCTGGGAGCGGGCAGTGCCGCACAAGGACTTCCGGCTGCACTAGACCGTGTCCGCGTCATCCAGCGTCCAGCAAGCCAAACAGGCTCTCGGCCAGCGTCTGCGCGATATCCGGCGAGACTCCGGACTCAGCGCGCGGGCGGTGGCCGAGGCCGCTGGGTGGCATGAATCGAAGTGCTCCAAGATCCAGAGTGGCCGGGTGATGCCGTCGGAGGCTGACATACGCGTCTGGACGGCCATCTGTGGCGTCCCTGATCAGGCCGCGGACCTCATCGCGACTGCCCGGAACATCGAAGGCATGTACGTCGAGTGGCGCCGCCTCGAACGAGCCGGACTCAAGCGGGCGCAGGAATCCGTACGCCCGCTGTTCGAGCGGACACGCCGCTTCCGCATGTATCAGTCGTGGGTCGTCCCTGGCCTGCTCCAGACCGCCGCCTACACGCGTGCGGTGCTCCACACGATCGTGTCGCTGCGCAACACGCCCGACGACGTCGATGAAGCCGTCGCCGTACGGATGGAGCGGCAGAACGTGCTGCACACCGGAGACCACCGCTTCGCCGTCCTGGTCGAGGAGTGGGTGCTGCGAACGGTCATCGGCACGCCGGACGTCCTCCTGGGCCAACTTGGCCATCTGATCGGTGTCGGTTCCCTTCCCTCGGTCAGCCTCGGAGTGATTCCCCTCGGGACAACCAGGGGTGCAGGATGGCCGGTTGAGTCCTTCACCATGTACGACGATGCGCAGGTGAACGTCGAGCTTGTCTCCGCCCACCTCACCATCACCCAACCAGCGGAGATCGCCGAGTACGGCCAGGCCTTCTCCGAGCTGGCGAGCATCGCGGTCTACGGCGCCGAGGCGCGTTCGCTCATCACCCAGGCCATCAACGCGCTCGGGTGAATCCGGGCAAGGTCGAGCAAGTTCATCGACCGGGCGCAGGCCCCCTCCCTACCGTTGAGGACACAACGAGCTGACAGGAGCAGGCCGTTGCAGGTCACCGATCCCCCGAAGCCGAAGAAGCCCGCCTCGCCCCCGTCGCCGAGGCCGCCGGACCTGTAGCCACGCGACGACCTCCACACCTCACCGACCAACAGGGAGGGCCAATGAGCGGAACGGCCGGCAAGCACGCGGGCCAGCAGGACCCGGGCAAGGACAAGCCGTCCAAGGACACCTCGCGCCCGAAGCCGCCTCCGAAGCACGAAAAGAAGGACCAGTGACGGAGAACATCCACCAGGAGCAGGCCGCCGTGCGCGGCCTGCTCCTGGCCATCAGCGAAGAACTCGGCAAGCCCGTCCCGCAGGAATGGAAGGACGCGGTCAGGGCGACCCCGCGTCACCGGTTCCTGCCGGACCGGATCTGGCTGGACGACGAGAACGGAGACCTCCGGCCCTGCGACCTCCGGGACGAGCCCGACCGGTGGTTCGAGGCCGCCTACGCCAACGGGCCTGTCGTCACGCAGGTCAACGACGGCGAGGAACCGGCCGACAGCGCGGAGGCCTGGGCGTCGTCCTCCGCCTCCTCGCCCGCCATGGTCGTGCGGATGCTCGACGACCTCGGTGTCTGGCCGGGCTTGAAGGCCCTGGAGATCGGCACCGGAACGGGCTGGAACGCCGCGCTGCTCGCCCACCGGCTCGGCGCCGACCGGGTCACCTCCATCGAGGTCGACCCTGACGTCGCCCGGCAGGCCCGCGCCTCGCTCAACGCGGCCGGGCTCGCCGTGGAGGCCGTCAGCGGGGACGGCGCCGACGGCTGGGCCCCCCGGCAGCCGTACGACCGGATCATCTCCACCTGCTCGGTCAGCAGGGTGCCGACGGCGTGGATCGAACAGACCGACCCCGGCGGCGTGATCGTCACACCGTGGGAGAGCCCGATGCTCTCCTTCGGACTGCTCCGGCTCGTCGTCGGCGAGCAGCACACCTACGGGAAGTTCAGCGCGCACGGGTCGTTCATGCTGATGCGCGCTCAGCGGACGGACCTGCGGATCTACCGGGACGTCGTGCGCGACCACCACCAGCCCGACGAGTCCACCACCCGGCTGTCGCCGTGGCAGGTGTGCGGCGAGGACCTGGACGTGCGGTTCGCGCTCGGTCTGAAACTCGGCGACGTGTGGACCGCCTGGCACCACGAACCCGACGTCGAGGGGGTGGCCACCCGCCTGTGGGTGGCCCACACGGTCGCCACCTCGTGGGCCGCGGTGGTCCACGACG
>NZ_JBHWIJ010000056.1:25505-25913 GCF_042732255.1 Kitasatospora sp. NPDC059803
CTCACGCGCGGCGAGGGGCCCCGCGCGCCCCCCCCCCCCCCCCCGGGGGGGGGGGGCCCCCCCCGGGGGGGGGCCCCCCCCACGGACGCCACCTCGTGGGCCGCGGTGGACCACGACGGCCGCCAGGAGGACCGGTTCACGGTCTCGCAGTACGGGCCTCGCCGACTCTGGGACGAGATCGAGAAGGCCCACGGCTGGTGGGAGAAGGCCGACCGACCGGGCCCGGACCGGTTCGGGCTCCGGATCGTCGGCGACGAGCAGCAGGTCTTCCTCGACGGCCCGACCACCGTCATCAGCCGGGTGTCGTAGGACGAGGCCCCTCCCGGGCCCGCCCGGCGGTCGGGACAAAAACGGGCGTCACCACAGAAGGTGAGGGTGGGGTGGGGGGGAGTGGTGTCAGAACGAACT
>NZ_JBHWIJ010000056.1:25923-35216 GCF_042732255.1 Kitasatospora sp. NPDC059803
GGGGGTGTCCGCCCCCCCCCCCCCCCCCCCGCAGGATGTCTCAAACCACCCCGGGGCCCGGCAAAGCAGATCTGCGCGGCGATGAGGAGGAACGATGACGAACCCAGTACTTGAGGGCCTGGCTGCGGCCAAAATTTCCGCCGTACACCTTGAGATGCGCGACACCTACCAGCCCAGCGACCCCGAGTTCATCGCATGGCAGCAGGGCAAACGCCTTGACCCTGCTGCCGAGCGATCGTCCTGGTGGCGCCCGTTCCTGGACGTGGTAGCCGAGACGACGGCACGCGGTGTCGCGATGAGGCGCGCCCGGGTCGTCTCCGAGCCGGTCACCGACTACATCCGATACGAGTACGACGTGACGTTCCCGAACGTCCGAGCGGGCGAACAGGTCCGTTGGCTTCCCCGCCGGCAGGCGGCCGACATCGCGCTGCCCGGCACCGACCTGTGGCTGTTCGACGGGGCGTCGGTGCTGTTCACGTACTTCTCGGGTGTCGGTGAGGTCGTCGACCGTGAATGGCGCACCGAGCCGGCCGTCGTCGAACTGTGAAGTCGGCATTCGAGGCAGTGTGGGAGCGAGCCATCCCGCACGAGGAGTACCGGCTCCGCTGATCCGCCATGGCCGCCTCGCCTGCACGCCCTACGCTCGACGGCAATCCTCCGGCCCTGCCCGCACGTTGGGGACCGGTCGGCGGGCGGCGCTGCCCCCGGGGGCAGCGTTGCTGCCCCCGCCATCCCTACCGCTCCGGGCGTGGGCGGGGTATCCAGGACTCACCGGCCACCGACCCGAAGGGACGCCGATGAGGACTCGTGACAGTGACGACAAGGCGCACACCCCCTCGACCAGCTCTCCCGCCTCCGCCCGGACACCGGCACCCGCGCTGCTCGGGCTCCAAGCGTCCGTCGGCAACGCCGCCGTCGTCCAACGACTCCAGCGGGCCGGCCAGGTACAGCGCTCCGGCGCCGCCGTCCACGACGTACTACGCAGCGGCGGCCGCTCGCTCGACGGCGCCACCCGCGCCGACATGGAGGCCCGTCTGGGCGCCGACTTCTCGGACGTCCGGATCCACGACGACAGCGCCGCCCGGAGCTCCGCCGCCGAGATCGGCGCCCGCGCCTACACCTCCGGCAATCACGTCGTCATCGGCGACGGCGGAGGCGACCGGCACACCCTCGCCCACGAGCTGACCCACGTCCTCCAGCAGCGGCAGGGCCCCGTGGCGGGCTCCGACAACGGCTCCGGGCTGAGCGTCAGCGACCCGTCCGACCGCTTCGAGCGCGAGGCCGAGGCCAACGCCCGGCGGGTGCTGTCCGGCCCGGCCGCAGACCGCGCCGACCACACCGGCCACACCGACCGCACCACCGCCCACGAGGACGAGGAACACGGCGGCTGAGCCGTCCCGCCCCCGCCCATCAACGGGATCGTTCATCGTTTGTCTACCGCCTTGCCCCATGGTCGTTTCCACGGGGCGCCCCGTACTTTCACGGGCGCGATATGGACGAAAGAGGTACCCGGGGATGAAGGCAGTGAAGGCAGTGAAGACTGTGCGACGCATGGCCGTCGGGGTGGCGGCCGCGGCGCTGGCGCTGACGGGGACGATGCTGGGGGCCGGCACCGCGCAGGCGGCGTACGACCCGTCGACCCACACGCTCTGGAACGACGAGCCGCTCTACCCGGGCTGGCACGTCGACTCCGAGAACTCCCGGCTGATCATGCAGTCCGACGGCAACCTGGTCGTCTACCGCGGGTACAACACCCCGAACCCACTGGCCGTGTGGGACTCCCGCACCAACGTGAACCACTGCGGGTACAAGGCGGTCATGCAGTCCGACGGCAACCTGGTCGTCTACTCAGCCTCCGGGGGCGTCTGCTGGTCCTCCGGCACGTACGGGCACCCGGGCGCCCGGCTGGTGGTGAAGAGGCTCGGCGGCGTCGCCATCTACTGGGGTGACGGCGAGGTCCCCATCGTCACCACGCCCACCAGCGACATCCGCATGTGGGCGATGTCCTCGGACCTCTACTAGCCCCCGCCCCCGAACGGAGCGCCGTTCAGGCGCCCCGTTCGGCGAGCCAGCGGACCAGGTCGGCGACGGACCACTGCGGGCGGGCGGCGAGGCGCGCCGCCACCGACCGCAGGAGTACGGGCAGGTAGCCGCAGAGCTCGGCGACCTCGGCGGCCGGGCCCGGCTCCCGGCGGATCCGCTCGGCGC
Source organism: Kitasatospora sp. NPDC059803 (assembly GCF_042732255.1). Taxonomy (NCBI): domain Bacteria; kingdom Bacillati; phylum Actinomycetota; class Actinomycetes; order Kitasatosporales; family Streptomycetaceae; genus Kitasatospora; species Kitasatospora sp. NPDC059803. Next base: position 28,132 of record NZ_JBHWIJ010000056.1, read on the forward strand.
CGACGACCCGGGCCAGCAGCTCGTACGCGTCCTGCGGCTCCAGCGGGCCCACGGCCAGCCGGGCCGCGTCGGCGGGCAGGGCGCCCGGTTCGGCGCCGGCCACGACGGCCGCGCAGCCCGCCACCGCGGGCAGCAGCGGCGCCGGGTCGGTGACGCCGTCGAGCACGACGAGCACCCGCCGCCCGGCGAGCGCGGCCCGGTAGCGTGCGCCCAGTTCGCCGACACCGGCGTCCTCGACGGGCCGCTCCCCCAGGGCCCGCAGGAAGGCGGCCAGCACCGTGCCCGGCTCCGCCGTCTCGCCGGCCGCGTACAGCTGCCCGTCCGGGAAGGCGTCCTGGACGGTGTGCGCCAGGTGCACGGCGAGCGCGGAGGTGCCGCTGCCGGCCGGCCCGGACAGGCCGAGCACCGGCGAGGCCCCGACACCGGCCCCGACACCAGCACCGTCGACATCACCGACACCGGACCGCAGGATCCGCTCGGCCTCCCGCACCTGGGCCGCCCGCCCGACCAGGTCGGGGATGTCCGGCGGCAGTTGGCAGGGCCGGGCGGGCCGCCGCGGCGGTACCGGGGCGGACGGCGCCGCGAGCTCGGCGCCCCCTCCGCGGATGCGGGCGTGCAGGTCCGCGACCGCCGGTGCCGGTTCGAGCCCCAGCTCGCGGTCCAGCCGTTCGCGCAGGGCCTCGAAGGCGGCCAGTGCCTCGGCCGTCCGCCCGCAGCGGTGCAGGGCCAGCAGGTGGAGGCGCTGCACCTCCTCGTCGCGCGGGTGTGCGGCGGCGAGCGCGTCCAGCGCGGGCAGCGCCTCGGTGTGCCGGCCGAGCGCCAGGTCCAGGTCGTGCAGCACCTTGACGGCGGCGTGGTGGCCGGCGGCGAGCCGTTCGCGGGCGCGTTCGGCGAAACCGCCGGGCACGCCGTCCAGCGCGCGCCCCTCCCACAGCGCGAGCGCGCCGGCGAGCAACTCCCGGGCCCGCAGGGGGTCGTCGTAGCGCAGCGTGACGGCCTGGCTCACTCCGTCCTCGTAGCGGAACAGGTCGACGGCGGCCCGATCCACCTCCAGCCGGTAGCCACCGGCCGTGGCGACCAGTAGGCCGGGGGCCGCGAGGGCGCGGCGAAGCCGGTGCGCGTGGGTGCCGATCTGGCCGGCCGGAGCCTTGGGCCAACGGGCGTCATCCTCGCCCCACAAGCCCTCGACCAGCCGTTCAGTGGGCACGAGCTGGCCCGGGGCCAGCAGCAGGGCGGCCAGCACGGCCCGCTGCTGCGGCCGACCGAGGTCGATCTCGTGGCCGTCGCACCGGGCCCGCAGCGGCCCCAGCACACGGAATTCGAGCCCCATGCCCCCACCCCTCGAAGCCATGAGTTTCAAGTACACAATCCGTGACAGAGCATAGGTGACCGGATCAGGGGGCGCCGCCGTCCGTACGGAAGTGGCGTGATCCGGGCACCGGACGACATTCGGGGACGGGACATGGTTGACATCGGGGCGTCCGGGCTGCGGTTCGGACTGCTGGGGCCACTGCGCGCCTGGCACGGGGAGCGGGAGATCGAACTGGGCCGGCCGCAGCAGCGGGCCGTCCTGGCGGTGCTGCTGAGCGCCGCCGGACGGACGGTGGCGACGCCGGTGCTGGTGGAGGGGGTGTGGGGCGGGGCAGCGCCCGCCGACCCCCGCAAGGCCGTCCAACTGGCCGTCTCCCGGCTGCGGTCGGCCTTCAAGCCGTACACCGGGCCGGATCCGCAGCGGATGCCGCTGGTGCGCGTCGGCGACGGCTACGCGCTGCGGGTGCCCGACGCGGAGGTGGACGCGGCCCGCTGGGAGGAACTGCTGGCCACGGCCGGACGGCTACGCGACGAGCAGGCCCCGCCGCAGGAGGTCCGGGAGGTCCTGCTGGCCGCGCAGCGGCTGTGGGTCGGCGAACCGCTGGCCGGACTGCCCGGGCCGCACGCCGAGGCCGTCCGCTCCCACCTCGCCGAACAGCGACTTCACGCCAAGGAGACGCGGCTGGAGCTGGACGCGGAGATCGGCGACCACACCGGCCTGACGGCCGAGGCCGCCGCCCTCGCCCTGGAACACCCCGAACGGCCCCGGCTGACCGCCGTCCTGATGCGCGCCCTCTACCAGGCGGGCCGCAAGGCCGAGGCACTCGCCGTGTACGAGGACGCCCGCCGCCGGCTGCCGCCCGGCGGGGACGGGCCCACCCGGCACGAGGACACCCGCCGGCCGTCGACGGCCGCCGCCGCCGCGCCGACGGCCGAGGACGGCCCCGCCGCACTGCACCTGCGGATCCTGCGCGAGGACCCGTCCCTGCTGCCCGCCCCCGCCGCATCCGCCTCCGCCCGCGCCGAACCCGCCCCCGCCTGGCAGCCGCCCGACCAACTGCCCGACGGCCTGGCCGACTTCACCGGCCGCACCGAGGAGGTCGAGACCCTGGTGGACCACCTCGCCGGGGCCGGCGGGCGAGCCGTCGTGGTCTCCGCCCTGGACGGCATGGGCGGGGTCGGCAAGACCACGCTCGCCGTGCACGTCGCCCGACAGGCCCACGGGCGCTTCCCCGACGGGCGGCTCTTCGCCGACCTGCGCGGCGCCGACCACACCCCGCTGGACCCTGGCACGGTGCTCGCCGGCTTCCTGCGCGCCCTCGGCGTGGCCGCCGCCGAGATCCCGCTCGACACCGGGGAGCGCTCCGCCCTCTACCGCTCGGCGCTGGCCGGGCGGCGGGTCCTCGTCGTCCTCGACAACGCCGCCACCCTCGGCCAGGTCGAACCACTGCTGCCCGGCTCGTCCGGCTGCGCCGTCCTCGTCACCAGCCGCGTCCGACTGGCCGGCCTCGCCGGGGCGCACCAGATGCGCCTGGACACCCTGCCGCCCGCCGAGGCACTGGAACTGCTGACCCGGATCATCGGCGCCGACCGCGTCGACGCCGAACCCGTGGCCGCCGACGAGATCGTGCGAGCCTGCGGACTGCTGCCGCTCGCCGTGCGCATCGTCGCCTCCCGGCTCGCCGCCGACCCCGCGCTCACCCTGGCCGCGCTCGCCGACGGACTGCGCCGGGAACACCGACTGGCCGAACTCAGCGACGGCGAACGGACGGTGGAAGCCACCTTCGCCCTCTCCTACCACCGCCTCGACACCGAACTCGCCCGCGCCTTCCGCCTGCTGTCCCTGCCCGACGCCCCCGACGTCCCGCTGCCCTGCGCGGCCGCACTGCTCGGCCGCACCGAAACCGAGACCGACGAACTCCTCGAAGCACTCGTCGACCTCAACCTGCTGCACTCCCCCCGCTTCGGCCGCTACGGCTTCCACGACCTGGTCCGCGACTACGCCCGCGGCCGGCTCGCCGCCGAGGAACCCGCCACCGAACGCACCGCCGCCGCCGACCGGCTGGTCGACTACTGCCTGGCCACCGCCCGCAACGCCGACCGCGCCGCCCGCAAGGCCGACCCGGTCGAACTCAGCCTGCTCGACGCGCCCGTCCGCTCCCCCGGGAAGACGATCACGGACGGGCCCGCCGCCGTCCGCTGGATGCGCGAACAGGCCGGCGTGCACGCCGCCGCCATCGCCCTGAGCTGCGCCGACCCGGCGCTGCCGCTCGACCGCGCGGCCGAACTCGCCGACCGGATGGGCTCCGTACTCGCCGAACGCACCCAGACCAGCGACATCGCCGACCTCTCCGACCGCATCGCCCGCGAGGCCGCCGCCCGCGGCGACCACGGCCCGCTCGCCCTCGCCCGCTACGTGCGCGGCGGCATGCTCTGGCACATCAACCGCTACGCCGAGTCCGAACAGGACATCCACCAGGCCGTCGCGCTCTGCCAGGACGACGACGGCGGCAACGGGGGCAGCGGCGACGGCCCGAAGGTCCGCGTCCTCGCCAAGGCCCTGCTCACCCTCGGCGGCAACGCCCGCGTCCACGGCCGCTACGCCGACGCCGCCCGACACGCCGGTCGCGCCGCCGACCTGTTCCGCCGCCTCGGCGCCGAACGCTCCGAGGGCAGCGCCCTAGGCGAGTTCGCGTTCAGCTGCGCCCAGACCGGCCGGCTGGCCGAGGCCCGGGACGCCGCCGAGCGCGGCGCCCGCCTGATGAGCGGCTCCGGCCCGGTGTCCGCCGCCACCGGCCGCTACTACCTGGCCCGGGTCCTTCGGCTGTGCGGCGACCCGGAGGCGGCGCTCGCCCACGCGGTCGGCGCCCGCGACGAGTTCGCCGCCCTCCAGGTGACGGTGTTCGCGGCGGCGGCGGGCGACCTCGCCGCCCGGATCCACGCCGAGGCCGAGCGCTGGCTGCTCGCCGCCGACGCCGCCGAGGCGGCGCTGCCGCTCGCCCGCCGCACCAGCGCCGCCCTGGAGGCCGCGCTGCTGCGCACCCTGGGCACCGCACTCACCGGCCTCGGCCGCCCCCGCCAGGCCCGCGCCTGCCTGGCGGACGCGCTGGAGGTGTACGAGCGGCTCGGGCTCGCCAAGGACGCCGAGCAGACCAGGGCCCTGCTGGACGGCCTGCCGCAGCCCTAAAGCGTGTCCCCGACGGCCCTCCACCCCTTGTTGATCACTTGTCTACCGCGGTCCGCGATCTTCTCTCTCGTCAGGTCGCGGACCGCACCAGTGCGGAGCCGGGGCCACTCCCACCGAAGATAGGCGCCACGCATGCCCACGCTCCCGCAGAACGGTCAGACCTGGACCCTCAAGTCCGCGAACGGAACGGTCGCCGACGTGCGCTCCAGCCAGAGCAGCCCGGGCACCCCGGTCCAGTCCTGGGGCCCCAACGGCACCACCGCCCAGGGCTGGGTCTTCTGGGCCAAGGACGGCGGCAGCTGGCTCCTGGAGACCCAGCTCACCAACGGCAAGCACGCCCCCGGCCAGGCCGTCGTCATCGACTACAACTACTCCACCGGCCAGACCTGGCTGTTCAACGAGCACGGGCAGCCCAACCAGCGCTGGGTGCTGGACGTCATCGACAACGACTGGTTCCGGGTCCGGACCGCCCGCGGCGACGAGGGCCAGCTGTTCCTCACCGCGGCCGCCCCCGGCGCCCCGCTCACCCTCACCAAGCAGGACGACAACAACCCGGCGCAGCGCTGGCAGCTCATCCCGGCCGGCGGCCAGAACGGCGGCGCCGGCGGCCAGCAGCAGCCGCAGCCCCAGCCGCAGCCGCAGCCCGGCGGCGACTTCCGCACCGAGATGCTGGCCTCCGTCAACACGGAGCGCGGCCGGGCCGGCCTCCAGCCGCTGCGGCTCGACGACCGCCTGAGCGCCGCCGCCCAGCGGCACGCCAACGACATGGCGTCCCACGACCTCACCCAGCACGACGGCACCGACGGCAGCAACCCGTGGGACCGCATCCACGCCGCCGGCTTCCAGTTCCGCTCGGCCGCCGAGAACGTCACCCCGGGCAACAGCGTGGCGGAGGCCATGCAGATGTGGATGAACAGCCCGCACCACCGCGACAACATCCTGGGCCGCGACTTCACCTCCATCGGCATCGGCTACACCCCCCGCCAGCGCGGCAACTGGGGCCGCTACGTCCAGACCTTCGCCCAGGCCTGACCTCCCCGTCCCCCCAGCAGCCACAGCAGCCACAGCAAGCAAGGAGCCACCCTCATGTCCTCGAACGCGGCGGACCTGATCCGCGTCGCCCGAGACGAGGTCGGATACCAGGAGGGCCGCAGCGGCTCGCACTGGAACAACATCCAGAAGTACTCGCCGGCCGTCCCCGGCCTGGAGTGGTCCCAGGGCGAGGCCTGGTGCGCGACCTTCGTCGCCTGGTGCGCCCGGCAGTCCGGCAACGCCGGGCTGTTCCCGGTGACGGCCTCCTGCGCCGAGGGCGTCGCCTGGTTCAGGGACCGCGACCGCTTCACCGACTACCCGGTGATCGGCGGCCAGGTGTTCTACGGCCCCGGCGGCGGCAGCCACACCGGCATCTGCGTCGCCTACACCAGCTCCACCATCACCACCGTCGAGGGCAACACCAACGACGACGGCAGCTCCGAGGGCGACGGCGTCTACCTCAAGACCCGCGACCGCAAGTCGAGTTGGGTGTACGGGTACGGCGTCCCGGACTTCGCCGACGGCGTCATCCTCGCCGACCCGCAGTGGCGGGACCGCCAGGGGGCGGTCTACTTCGGGCAGGAGGCCTCCGCCGCCGACCAGCCGAACGGCGGCGCCCGGCCCCAGGCCGACAGCGGCGGGGACGGGGGCGGGAGCGAGGGCGGCTGCGAGCCCTTCCCCGGCGCCGACTTCTTCCAGGACGGCCAGAAGAGCGACGTCATCACCCGGATGGGAGAGCGCCTGGTCGCCGAGGGCTGCTCCGCCTACGCCGAGGGCCCCGGCCCCGAGTGGTCCGGGGCGGACCTCGAATCCTTCCGCAACTGGCAGCACAAGCTGGGCGACTCCGGCAGTGACGCCGACGGAATCCCCGGCCCCAAGCAGTGGGACGCCCTCCAGGTCCCGCGCGGCTGATGCCGCACCTCCACCACACCCGGATCCACCACACCCAGAAGGAGAACCCGATGAAACCCGTCACCCGTACCCGCAGGTTCCTCGCCGGGCTCGGCGCCGTCGCGGCCGTCGCGGGGGCGGCCGTGGTCACCGCCCCGGCCGCGCACGCCGCCGGCTGCGAGCTGGCGCCGAACCTGCAGACCGTCACCTCCGTCTACAACGGCGCCACCGGCGCCCTCGACCTGCCGGCCAACACGGAGGTCAACGGCCAGCGGATCGGCGTCTACCAGGGCAACCAGAGCGCCGCGCAGACCTGGTCGTTCTGGGGCTACTGCGACGGCACCACCGCCATCTCGCACGGCTCGGCCGGCAAGGTCGTCGACCTCGACACCGGCTCGGGCGCCGTCCAGCTCTGGGACACCCCCGGCGGCTGGGACGGCCTCAACCGCCCGGCCGGCGACTGGCTGCCGGCCAACCAGAAGTGGATCCGGACCGACGAGGACCGCGGCTGGTACCTGATCCGCAACGCCGCCACCGGCCAGTGCCTCAAGTCCAACGGCGTCGCCCAGCTCACCTCGGTGACGTCCTGCAACGGCAGCGACCCGGCCCAGCGCTGGAAGATCGGCTGACGGCTCGCCGAGAGGGGTGCCGCGGGTGCCGCCCG
>NZ_JBHWIJ010000057.1:0-18654 GCF_042732255.1 Kitasatospora sp. NPDC059803
GTCCGGGGTTGGTCGGGGTCCGGTCGCACCGCCGCCGGCGGGTTCAGGGGGTGGCTACGCGGTGCGGGCCAGGTCGGCGGCGCCGACGATGCCGGCGGCGGAGCCCATCGAGGCCAGCACGACCTCGGCGCGCGGGCGGTGGATGCCGCCGGTGAGGTAGTGCTCGAAGGCCTTGGCGACCGGGTCGAGCAGCAGGCGGCCGGAGTCGGAGACGCCGCCGCCGAGGACGAAGACGCCCGGGTCGAAGAGCGCGGCGAGGTCGGCCATGCCGCGGCCGAGCCAGTCGGCCAGTTCGGCGTAGCACTCCAGGGCGAGCGGGTCGCCCTCCTCGGCCGCCTCGGTGATGTGGATGCCGCGGATGGTCTCGGCGACGCCGTCGTTGAGCTCCAGCATCCGCCGGCCGCGCACCTGGTCGGCGGCGGCCTTCTCCCGGCCGTAGCGGCGCAGCGCCCGCCCGGAGCCGTACTGCTCCCAGCAGCCCTTGCCGCCGCAGCCGCAGGTCAGGCCGTCGGGGACCATGTTGAGGTGGCCGATCTCGCCGGCCACGCCGAACCGGCCGCGGTGCAGCCGGCCGTCGAGGACGATGCCGCCGCCGATGCCGGTGCCGACGGTGATCAGCACCATGTCCTGGTGGTCGGCGGCGGCGCCGAAGCGGAACTCGGCCCAGGCGGCGCAGTTGGCGTCGTTCTCGACGACGGTGTCCAGGCCGGCGAGCTCCTCGATGCGGCCGCGCAGCGGCTCGTTCTCCCAGTCGATGTTGGGAGCGAAGATCACCGTGGAACGGTTGCTGTCCACGAAGCCGGGGGCGCCGACGCCGACGGCGGTGACGTCGGGGTGCTGCTCCTTGAGCTCGCGCACGGCCTGCGCGATGGCATCGACCGCCCACTGCGGGTCGGCCGGGGTGGGCACCCTGGTCCGGGCCAGGATCGCGCCCGCCTCGTCGACCACGCCTGCCGCGATCTTGGTCCCGCCGACATCGACGCCGATGGTCAGAGCCATGTGTCCCTCAGCTATTCACTCGTTCCCGCTGGGCGGAACGGTACCGCCCAACCCTGCCCCCGTACACAGCCTCGCATACATTAACCGAAGACAATCATGGACCAACCGGGCCGTGACGCTTCAAAAGTCGTATCTAATCGCCCGCTTCGTCACGCACCAGAGCAACGCGATCACGGTTCGAAGGTTACGGATTCACTGCTTGGCGGACGCCTCGTCAGGCGTGTCGAGGTCGATCCGCTCGGTGGCGGCGCCCTCACCGGCCGTCCAGCGGTGCTCGTGGCCGGCCACCGCGGCCCGGTAGGCGGCCAGCAGCTCGGTGCCCGCGGCGGCCAGCCCGGAGCCGGCGGCGGCGAGGTGGGAGTAGACCTCGGGCTGCTGGGTGCGCAGCCGGTCGGCCAGCCCGGAGAGGGTGATCAGGGTGTCGGCGCTCGCCTCCTGCGCCTTCTGGCCGACGGCGGAGGCGAGCTTGCGCACCTCGTCCACCAGCGGGCCCAGCTCCGGCCCGAACGGGTGGGCCTGCGGGCCGCCCGGCTCGGCGGTGGGCTCGGTCCGGTCGTCGGTGCTGGTCATCGCGGGCGCCTCCTCGGCCGTGGCCGCACCCCGCGGCCCTCGGGCCCGACGCTACCGGACAGCCCGCAGGGACCCCGAAAGGGCTTCAGCCCCGGGGCCAGAGCGCCGGGTCGGGCGCGAACCGCACCGAGAGCGCCCCGTCGTGCAGGCTCGCGCCGGCCACCGTGCAGCGGCGCAGCGCGGACGGCAGGGTGAGCACCCGGCGGTGGGCGCCGAGGCCGACGACCAGTTCGTCGCCGCGCCGGACGAGGTCCAGCTCGGCCCGGTCGGCGCCAGGCAGCGCGAGGTGCCAGACCAGCAGGCCCTCCTCGGCGAGGCGGTCCTCGACCGGCCAGGGCTCGGGGGCCAGCCGCTCCGGGCCGGGCCCGTCCCCGTACAGCCGGTCGGCGACGGCCTCCAGGGTGGCCTCGGCCAGTCCGGTGGCCAGCACCGGGGCGTCGGTCTCGGCCGCGAGCTCGGCCAGCTCCTCCCGGCGGCGGCGGGCCAGCGCGGCCAGCCACGGGTCCGGCGAGTCGGCCGCGCCCTCGGGCAGCACGCCGTGCACCACGACGGCGTCCGGCCGGTGGCCGTGCAGGGCCAACCCGGCCCGGATCCGGCCCAGTTCCTGGTACGGGTGGCCGTCGGCGGGCACGACCAGGCGCACGCTGGTGCCGGGCGCGGCGATCGCGGCGCGGGACTCGGCGAGCACCGCGGCGGCCTTGGTCCGCCCCTCGTACAGCCACTCGGCGGGCATCGGCACGCCGGCCAGGCCGGCCAGCAGCGGGCGCAGCGCCCGGGCCGCCTGCCGCTGCTCGGGGACGAGCCGGTCCAGGTAGCGCTCCAACTGCTCGGGCAGGGCGAGGGTGGCGATCAGCTCGGCGGGCGGCGGGGCGAGCACGACCAGGACGTCCTGGTCGGCGGCGGGCAGGGCGCGCAGCAGGGCGATCCGGGCGATGCCGGGGAGGGCGGTCAGCTCCTCGGGGTCGAGCTGCTCGGCACCGAGCAGGTCGAGGGCGGGCTTGAGCCGGCTGGTGAGCTCGCCGGCGGCGTACCGGAAGGCGGCCTGCTCGTCGATCCGGGAGACGGTCAGGCCGGGTGCGTAGCGGGCCGGTTCGGGCTCCAGGCGGGTGCCGAGGACGCCGTCCAGGGCGCGGTGCGGGTCGTCGGCGGCCAGCAGCCAGGTGCGGTGGCCGCGCCGGGCCGCGTGCAGGGCGGTGGCGGCGGCCACCACGGGCGCGCCCGCGTCGCCGCTGACCAGGATGGTGCGTGTCGCCGTCATGCCGTCGGCCCCCGTTCCGCCGCGTCAGCCCTGGACGGGCTTCTTGCCGTCGGCGTCCTCGACGCGCTTCTTCAGACCGGCCAGGGCGCGGTCGATGATGACCTTCTCGGCCTTGCGCTTGATCATGCCGAGCATCGGGATCTTGACGTCCACGGCGAGCTGGTACGTCACCTCGGTGCGGCTGCCGGAGAGCGGGGCGAGGGTGTAGGAGCCGTCCAGCGAGCGGAGCATCTGGCTGCGCACGAGGGTCCAGCCGACCTCGCGGTCGCCGTCCCAGGTGTAGGCGAGGACGTGCTCGTCACGGATGGCGCCGGCGTCGAGCAGCAGGCGGACCTGGGCGGCGCGGCCGTTCTCGCCGGCTTCCAGGACCTCGACCTCCTTGACCTCGCCGGTCCAGGCCGGGTAGGCGGCGAAGTCGGCGATCACGGCCATGACCGTGGCCGGGGTCGCGTCGATGGTGATGCTCGACCTGGTGTGCTCCGCCATGGAATGGCCCTCCGCGTCGTCCCTCTGCCTGCCGGTCCGGTCGAGCGTGCTCGGCCTTGTCCGCCCGGAGCAGGCTACCGCGACCGGCGATCGGCTCGGCCGCGCGGGCCGCGGCTCGGCGGGGGCCCGGCGCCGGTCGGCGGGGCATGCTACCGGCCGGTCACCTCGGGGCTGTCGTAGGGTGCCATTCGAACGACCCGGTCACGGCCTGGTCGGACCCGGCCGGGTGTGACACTTCGAACACCGGAGCCGACCCCCCTGGTCGAAGCTGCCTACCGGGCAGTAACGTCCTGCCGTCCCGCAGCGTCGCGAACGAGGAGCAGTCTTGCTCGACTTCAGCCTTCCGGCTCTCTACCAGGTACCCAGCGGCGGTAATCTCTCCGACCCTGTGCACCGGAACGCAGCGGAGCACCCGGATGTCGCGGTGCTCAGCCGTAAGGTGGACGGCCGCTGGCAGGAGTTGACCGCGGTGCAGTTCCTGGCCGAGGTGCACGCCGCCGCCAAGGGCCTGATCGCCGCGGGCATCGAGCCGGGCGACCGGGTGGGCGTCATGTCCCGCACCCGGTACGAGTGGACGCTGCTGGACTTCGCGATCTGGACGGCCGGCGCGATCACCGTCCCGGTGTACGAGACCTCCTCCGCCGAGCAGGTCGAGTGGATCCTCGGCGACTCCGGCGCGGTCGCCGTCGTCACCGAGACCGACCAGCACGTCAAGGTGGTCGACGAGGTCCGCGGCCGGCTGACCGGGCTGAAGCACACCTGGCAGATCGAGGGCGGCGCGATCGCCGCGCTGGCCGAGGCCGGGAAGGACGTCCCGGACGAGACGGTGCAGGAGCGCCGCTCGACCGCGACCGCCGACTCGATCGCCACCATCGTCTACACCTCGGGCACCACCGGCCGCCCGAAGGGCTGTCAGCTGACGCACGCCAACTTCCTCGCCGAGTGCGGCAACGTGGTGGAACGCCTGGCCCCGCTGTTCCGCACCGGCGACAGCTCCGTCCTGCTGTTCCTCCCGCTGGCCCACGTGCTCGGCCGGATCGCCGAGATCGCCACCGCGATGGCGCCGATCAAGCTGGGCCACGTCTCCGACATCAGGGACGTCACCGCCGAGCTGGCCGCCTTCAAGCCGAGCCTGATCCTGGGCGTGCCGAGAGTCTTCGAGAAGGTCTACAACACCGCCCGCGCCAAGGCCCAGGCCGACGGCAAGGGCAAGATCTTCGACAAGGCCGCCGACACCGCGATCGCCTACAGCCGGGCGCTGGACGCCGGCGGCGCGGGCCTGGTCCTGCGGATCAAGCACGCGGTCTTCGACAAGCTGGTCTACAGCAAGCTGCGCGCCGCCCTCGGCGGCCGGGCCACCCACGCCATCTCCGGCGGCGCCCCGCTCGGCGAGCGGCTGGGCCACTTCTACCGGGGCATCGGCTTCACCGTCCTGGAGGGCTACGGCCTGACCGAGACCTGCGCTGCCACCGCCTTCAACCCGTGGGACAAGCCGAAGATCGGCACGGTCGGCCAGCCGGTCCCCGGCGCCTCGGTGCGGATCGCCGAGGACGGCGAGGTCTTCTTCAAGGGCCCGCACGTCTTCACCGGCTACTGGAACAACCCGCAGGCCACCGCCGACACCCTCAAGGACGGCTGGATCGCCACCGGCGACCTCGGCTCGCTGGACTCCGAGGGCTACCTGACCATCACCGGCCGCAAGAAGGAGATCATCGTCACCGCAGGCGGCAAGAACGTCGCCCCGGCCGTGATCGAGGACCGCATCCGGGCGCACGCGCTGGTCGGCGAGGTCATGGTGGTCGGCGACCGCAAGCCCTTCGTGGCCTGCCTGGTCACCGTCGACCCGGACTTCTTCCCCAAGTGGAAGGAGCTCAACGGCAAGCCCGCCACCGCCACGGTGGCCGAGCTGAGCCAGGACCCTGACCTGCTGGCCGCCCTCCAGGCCGCGGTGGACGACGGCAACGCGGCCGTCTCGCACGCCGAGGCGGTCAAGAAGTTCCGCCTGCTGGACACCGAGTTCTCCGAGGAGAGCGGCCACCTGACGCCCTCCCTCAAGCTCAAGCGCAACCTCGTGCTGAAGGACTTCGCCGCCGACATCGAGGCGATCTACCAGAAGTAGCCGCAGGGCCCCGCCTCCGCGGAAGGAGGCGGGGCCCGCTCACGTACCTAGGCCGCCAGCAGCGAGGTCAGCCGCCCGGCCAGCAGGTCCCAGCGCCAGGAGCGCTCCACCCAGCGCCGCCCGGCCTCGCCCATCCGCCGCCGCAGCTCCTCGTCGCCCAGCAGCCGGACGATCCGCTCGGCGGCCGCGGCGGCCGAGCCGCCCGGCACCACGTACCCGGTCTCGCCCTCCAGCACCGCGTCCGGCGCGCCGCCGGAGTCGCCCGCGACCACCGGCAGACCGGTCGCCGAGGCCTCCAGGTAGACGATGCCCAGGCCCTCGACGTCCAGCCCCCCGCGCCTGGTCCGGCAGGGCATCGCGAAGACGTCCCCGGCCCCGTAGTGGGCGGGCAGCTCCTCCCACGGCACCGAGCCGGTGAAGCGCACCGAGGCCCGGACTCCCCTGGCGTCGGCCAGCTTCTCCAGGTCCGCCCGGTACGGGCCGCCGCCGACGATCAGCAGCACGGCGTCCGGCACATCGGCGAGGATCTGCGGCATCGCCTCGATCAGCGTGTCCTGCCCCTTGCGCGGCACCAGCCGGGAGACGCAGACCACCACCGGCCGGTCCGCCAGCCCGAGCCGGCGACGCACCTCGGCGCCCCCCGAGCCCGGGTGGAAGGTCGTCTCGTCCACGCCCGGCGGCAGCTGCACCATCCGGGCCGCGGCCTGCGGCCCGACCGCGCCCGCGATCCGGGACCGGGTGTACTCCCCCAGGTACGTCAGCACGTCGGTGCCCGCGCCGATCCGCCGCAGCAGCTGCCGGGCGGCCGGCAGCTGGGCCCAGGCGGCCTCGTGCCCGTGGGTCATGCCGAGCAGCCGCGCCGCACCGGCCCGGCGCAGCGCGGGCGCCATCAGCCCGAGCGGGGCGGCGGCGCCGAACCAGACCGAGTCGCACTTCTCCGCCCGCAGGATCTCGGCGGCCCGCCGGGTGACCCGCGGTGTGGGAACCATCACCTTCGTCCGGTCCCGGATCACCGGGAACGGCTGCTCGGCGTCGAAGCGGGCCACCTCGGTGCCGTCCCGCCAGGTCGAGGCGTACACCACGATGCTCCCGGCGGGCTGACGTACAGCCATGTTGTGCACGAAGGCCTGGATGCCGCCGGGGCGGGGCGGGAAGTCGTTGGTGACGATCAAGGTTCGGTGCATTCAGGCCACGGCTCGCTTGTCGGGGGGTGCGCGGTGTACCGCTGGGTGATCCGTACGATAGGTCAACACCATGACCCGCCGGGAACGGATCCGCGCACGGCAACCGTTTCACCCCCGGGTCAGTCCTAGAACCTAGGCGGCCGGTGGCGGCCCGGCCCAGCGTGCCGTGCCCGCCCCTCCGACCGCCCGGGCGTCCGTCGCGCGGCGCCTCCGGTGGGACGTCCGAGACGAACGAGGGAGCGCAGTGGAGTTGGCCCCGGCCACCGAGTCCGGTACACCCAGCGGCGCCGCCGGCCCCGGCCCGACGCCGGCCGCCCGGCAGGAGCCGGCCCGTGCCCCCGGCCGCCCGTTCGGGGCGCTCGCCGCACTCGGCGCCACCTGGCTGGCCACCCGGACGGTGCTGGTGCTGCTGATGACCGGCGTGGTCAAGGGGCTCGGCGGGGACATCACCGCCGACGTCTGGATGATCTACCACGCCTGGTACGGCGTCCTGCAGACCGGCACCTTCCCGTTCGACGACGTGACCTGGCAGTACCCGCCCGGCGCGGCCCTGGTGATCCTGCTGCCGGGCCTGCTGCCCTGGTCGTACCTGGTCTCCTTCTGGGTGATCTGCGGGATCGCCGACATCGCCGCCACCGCCCTGCTGGTCCGCACCGGACTGCGCCGGGGCCGGGCACTGACCGGCGCCTGGATGTGGGTGGTGGCCGTGCCGCTGCTCGGCCCGATGGTCTACAACCGGCTGGACATCATCGTCACCACGATCGCCCTGGCCGGCCTGCTGGCGCTGATCCGCCGCCCGGCGATCGGCGGGATGCTGCTCGGCCTGGGCGGGATCATCAAGATCTGGCCGCTGCTCGCCCTGATCGGCACCCCCTCCGGCCGCCGCACCCGCCGCGCCTGGACGCTGGCCGCGGCCACCGCCGTCTCGGTGGGCTTCCTGCTCGCGGCCGGGATGAACGGCGCCTTCGGCTTCCTCGCCTTCCAGAAGGAGCGCGGCATCGAGGTGGAGTCGCTCGGCGCGCTGCCGCTGCACTTCGCCCGGCTCGCGGACGCCTGGGACGGCAAGGTCACCATGAACTACGGCTCCCCGGAGATGCTCGGGCCGTGGGTCCCCGTGATCAGCAAGGTGATGATGGCCGGCACCGTGCTGGGCTTCGCCTGGCTGCTGCTCTGGCGCTTCACCGCCAAGCGCCGCAACGCGGCCACCATGTACGACGCGGCGCTCAGCGCGCTGCTCATCTTCACCGTCACCAGCCGGGTGATCAGCCCGCAGTACCTGGTCTGGCTGATCGGCGTCGCCGCGGTCTGCCTGACCGTGCGCGGCAGCAGCCAGCGGCCGGTGGCCCTGCTGATCCTGCTCGCCTGCCCGCTGACGCTGGCCGAGTTCCCGCTGATGTTCAGCCGGATCCTCGCCAGCGAGCCCTGGGGTGTCACCGTGCTCAGCCTGCGCAACCTGCTGCTGCTGGCCGCCACCGTGCTCTCCTGCATCCGGCTCTGGCGCGCCACCCGCGGCCCGGCACAGCTCCCGGCGACGGTGGTGCTGGCCAAGCCCGAGGCGGTGCCCGCCGGCGCCTACCCGGTGCGCCCCGGCATCGCCTACGAGCAGGACCTGCTGGACGGCATCGACCGGCCCGGCACCCCGGCCAGGCAGCGGCCCGGCACCCCGGCCAGGCAGCGGCGCTGAACGACGCGCGCCGTCAATCGCGCAGCGCGGCCACCTCGGCCAGCCAGAGCCGGGTGAACTCGGCCAGGCCGACGCCCGGTCCGGCCCGGAGCAGCCGGTCGAGCCGGCGGTCCCGGTCCTCCCCCTGCCCGTCGGCCGCGCCGACCGCCCGGTAGAACGCCACGAGCCGCTCGGGCCCGTAGCGCCGGGCGATCAGCTCGCAGGCGAGCCAGGCCTGCTCGTAGGCCTGCGCGATGCCGTCGGCGCCCGCGGTGAAGTCCCGGTCGGCGGGCAGCGCGGCGGGCAGCCGGCCGGCGGCGACGTCCCGGGCCAGCTCGGGGGCGATCTGCTGCGGGCGCCGACCGGAGCCCCGGTAGGCGGTCCAGTCGGCGACGCCCTCGGAGAGCCAGAGCGGTGTCCAGGCCCGGGTGTCGGCCCTGGTCACGACGTGGGTGGCCTCGTGGGTGATGACCACCTGCCGGCCGAAGTCGCTGAGCCGCCCGAACGTCCCGGGGTTGACCAGCACCCGGTCGGCGGGGGTGTGCCAGGGCGCGCCGGGGGCGGCCGAGGTGACCGCCGCCATGCCCGTCCAGCCCGCCGGGTCGACCTCCAGCAGCCGGGCGAACTGCTCTGCGGTGGCGGGCACTTCGAGCAGCAGGCGGCCCGCCCAGCCGGTGCCCCAGGCCTCGCTCACGGCGGGCACGGCCCGGTCGGCCACCGCGACCAGGCCGGCCGGGTCGGGCCCGTCGGCCAGGCCCAGCACCAGGCAGTGCGCGCCCGCCGCGGACCGGGCGGAGCCGAGGTCCCAGAGTGCCGGGGGCCCGCTCGCGCTCTCCTCCCGGTCGACCCGCCAGCTGCCGCCGGCCCGGACCAGGTCGATCCGGCGCGGGTACACCACCGGGTAGTCGTCGTACCCGGTGATCCGGACCGCCAGGTCGGCGGCGGCCGTGAGCCGCTCCGGCCCGGCGTCCGCGCCGAGCACCAGGTTGCGGTAGCCGGCCTCGATCGCCGCCGGTCCGGACCAGGAGGGCAGCGCCCGGGCCCGCGCGTCCAGCAGCGCGGCCACCTCGGCCCGCCGGTCCGCCGCCCACCGGCCCGACGCCCGCCCGGCCGCCGAGGGGGCCGCCGGGGCGGCCGGCGGCAGCGACAGCTGGGCCAGCCCGCCGACCGCGAGCAGCAGCGCACCGCGCCGGGACAGCGTCCGGCGGGCGCCGCCTATCGGGTGGGGGGTGTCGGGGTCGGACGGTGCCGGGCTCAGAGCCGGACCACCCCCGCGACCGGCATCGCGTTGACGCTCTCGTAGCGGACCCTGGCGCCCGGGTAGGGGGCGTGCACGATCACCCCGCCGCCGGCGTACATCCCGACGTGGTGCATGTCCCGGTAGAAGATCACCAGGTCTCCCGGCCGCGCTTCGGAGAGGCTGACCCGCTGCCCGGCGTACGCCTGGGCCTGCGAGGTGCGCGGCAGGGTCACTCCGGCCTGCCGCCAGCTGTAGTACATCAGACCGGAGCAGTCGAAGGCGCGGGGCCCGGTGGATCCGTAGAGGTAGGGCGAGCCGATCATCCGCACCGCGGCGGCCAGTGCGGCCGCCCCGCGCTCGGAGGCGGGCGGGGCCGTGCCGAGGTCCAGCCGGTCGGTGCCCCGGGTGGCGCGCTGCTCGGCCTCCTGGGCGTCCTGGGCGGCCATCCGGGCCCGCTCGGCGACGCCCAGGCTGTTCAGCAGCCGCTGGGCCTTGGTGAGCCGCTGCTGGATCTGCTGCTTGCTGTCGGCGAGCGAGCGGCGGGCCTGGTCGAGTTCGGCGAGCTTTCCGGCGGTCTCGGTGCGGCGCTGGTCGAGCCGGCGCTGGCGGGTGGCCAGTTCGTGCAGGGTCTCCTGCTGCCGCTCGGCGGCCTGGTCGAGGGTGCGGGCCCGGGACAGGTAGCCCTCCGGGTCGGTGGAGAGCATCAGCTGGACGGTCTGGGCCATGCCGCCGCCGCGGTACTCGGCGCCGGCCACGGTGGCGAGGTCGCCGCGCAACTGGTTGAGCTGGTCCTGGGCGACGGCGATCTCGCCCTGGAGGACGGTCGTCTCGCCCTGGAGGCGCTGCTGCGTCTCCAGGGCGGCGTTGTACTTCTCGGACGCCTGCTCGGCCTCGCCGTAGAGCTGTTCCACCTGCGCCTTGACGTCCTTGCGGGTGGGCGTGTCCGGCACGGCGGGGGCGGCCTGGGCGCTGCCGCCCGCCGTCACGCCCAGGGCGGTGGTGGCGGCCGCGGTCAGCACCAGCGCACGGGCGAGCAGTTGGGGACGACGGTGCACGGGCATGGCGGCAGCGGCTCCGATCCGGCGGTGGGGCCCCGCCGCCGCACCAACGCGGGCGGCCCTGGAAGCGGAGTCCGGTGGCAGACGTTAGCGAGTCCGGGCAACCGAGTCCAAACCCCTGCCAACCCGAATATTTGACCCGTAATCGGACATCAGTCCGAGGCGCCGGAAAAGCCGCTGGCCCGGCCTTCCGTGGTGGAAGGCCGGGCCTGGGAGGGCCTGCGCGGGGATCAGACCCGCACGATGGAGGTCAGCGGCATGTTGCCGACCGCCTCGTAGCGGACCGACGCGCCGGGCTTGGGCGCGTGCAGCACCTGGCCGTTGCCGGCGTAGATGCCGACGTGGTGGGCGTCCCCGTAGAAGATCAGCAGGTCGCCGGGCTGGGCCTGGGAGAGGTCGGTGCCGATCCGGGTACCGGCGTGGGCCTGCTCCTGCGAGGTGCGCGGCAGCGCCACGTCGACCTGGTTGAACGCCCAGACCATCAGGCCCGAGCAGTCGAAGGAGCCGGGGCCGGAGGCGCCGTAGACGTACGGGCTGCCGATCTTGGAGGCGGCGATGGACAGCGCCGCGGCGCCGCGCGAGCTGCCGGCGCTCGGCTTGGTGACCGGCGCGGCGGGGGCCTGCGACGCGCTCAGGTCGGTGCGGCTGTTGTCGCGGGAGGAGCGGTCGGCGGCCTGCTGGGCCGCCGCCTGCTGCTGGGCGGCCTTCGCGGCGGCGTCGGCCTTCGCCTTGGCCTCGGCGGCGGCCTTCTCCTCGGCCGCGCGGATCGCCTGGCGCTCCTGCTCGGACAGGGTGTTGAAGAGGTCCTGCGCGGCCTTGAGCTTGCCCTGGACCTCGTCCTTGGCGCTCTTCAGCTGCTGGGTGGTGGTCTCCATCTCGGCGAGCTTGCCCTGGGCCTCGGAGCGCACCTGGTCGAGCTTGCGCTGCTCGTCCTGGAGCTGCTTGAGCTGGCCCTTCTGGGTGCCGCCGGCCTGGTTCAGCGTGTCGGCCTGGCTCAGGAAGGTGTCCGGGCTGGCGGAGAACATCAGCTGGACGGTCTGCGATATGCCGCCGTTGCGGTACTGCTCGCCGGCGATCTCGGCCAGGCCGCCCTGAAGGTCGGTCACCTGCCCCTGCTGCCGCGCCACCTGGTCCTGGAGGTCGGTGACCTGCTTCTGCAGCTGCTGCTGCTTCTCCTGGGCGGCGTTGAGCTTCTCGGTCGCGACCTCGGCCTGCTCGTTGAGCTGGTCGACCTGCTCCTTGACCTGGTCCTTGGTCGGCTGCGGGTCGGCGTGGGCGCCGGACTGCGCGGACAGCGCGACGGCCGCGGCGGCGAAGCCGGTCATGATCGAGACCCGGGTGCGACTAGCGGGCTTGGGACGACGATGGGACGCCACGAAGGCGGACTCCTTCTTCCTACGCCGTCTACCGGGTGAGCTGACGGGTTCGGGCCGGAAGCGTGCCCTACGACGCCTCACGGCCGTTCCACCGGCCGACCTGGCGCCGATTCACCCCGGAGGAACGTGGTTCCCCGGCTCCGTTCGACAGCACCCCCGACTGCTGGGCTCCCCGTCGGGCAGGCACTGGGCCCGCCCCGCTGCGTCACGAACTCGACGGAAACCACCGCCGTCACCCTGGCTGGGCGATCGGGAGTGCGGTGGCTCGGGGCACGACCCTAGTAACTGAACCGTGATCCGTTCAAATCCTTGTCAGAAAAAAGACGGAAGAAGACCAAAGTTCTTTTGTGAATATGACACATAGTGATCACCGCCGTACGCAAAGCTGATCAGTCTTCACCGGGGACTCGCGCGACGGACAAAACCCGAACGCCACCCCCGGTCGGAGGGTGGCGTGGATCACAGGCCCGGACGGGGCCCTTCGGGCGTGTCGGGCCGTCAGACCCGGCGGATCGTGTTGATCGGCATCGCGTCGACCTTCATCACCTTCACCACGTCGCCGGTGTGCGGCGCGTGCACCACCATGCCGTTGCCGATGTACATCCCGACGTGGTGCCGGTCGGGGCCGTAGATGACCAGGTCGCCCGGCTGGGCCTGGTCCAGCGTGACCTTGGTGCCGACGTTGCCCTGCTCCTGCGAGGTACGCGGCAGCGAGACGCCGGCCTGGCCGTACGCCCAGACCATCAGGCCCGAGCAGTCGAAGGTGGTCGAGCCGGTGGCGCCCCACACGTACGGCGAGCCCTGCTTGCTCATCGCCTTGGCGACGGCCACGCCCGCGTAGCCGCCGGCCTGCGGGAGGCTGCCGAGGTCGGCCCGGTCGCTGCCGCGCGAGGCGCGGTCGTCCTGCTGCTGCTGGGCCCGCAGCGCGGCGCGGTCGGAGGCGCTGAGCGAGTTCAGCAGATCCTGCGCGGCCTTGAGCTTCTGGTTGACGTCCGTCTTGGCCTGGTTCAGGTCCTTGGTGGTGGAGTCGAGCGAGGCCAGGACGGCGGCGGCCTCGGACTTCTCCTGGTCCAGCCGACGCTGCTGGTCCAGCAGGCCCTTGAGCGCCTCGGACTCGCTGGCGCTGGCCTGCTGGGCGCTGGACGCCTTCTCCAGGTAGCCGGACGGGTCCGAGGAGAGCATCAGCTGGACGGACGGGTCGATGCCGCCGGTGCGGTACTGCTCGCCCGCCACGCCGGCCAGGCCGGTCTGGAGCTGGGTCATCTCGTCCTGGCTGCGGGCCACCTTGTCCTGCAGCTGGTCGGACTGCTTGCGGAGCTGGTCGGCCCGCTCCTTAGCGCCGTTGTACTTCTCCGCCGCCTGCTCCTGGTCCTGCTGGAGCTGGTCGATCTGCGCCTTGACGTCGCTCTTGCTGGGCTGGGGCGCGGCGTGCGCGGCGACCTGCGCGGAGAGGGCGACCGCGGTCGCCGCGGCAGCGGTGAGCACGGAGACCCGGGCGCGGCTCGGCTGCTTGGGACGGCGGTGGGAGGCCAAGGGAATTGCTCCTTCTTCCATCGGCCTCACCCGATCAGGTGAGAATCCGGAAAATAGGTTTGACGCCACACCCTAGGGAAGATCCACGGGTTTTGCCACTCCCCCGAAGGCGTGAACTCCACTTCCCCCGCAGGCTTCACCGGATGTGCACACCGCCGCAAACCGGGCGCTGACCAGGCGTCATTCCGTCGAGGCAGCCGTCAGGGCCGCGCCAGCCGGTTCAGCAGCAGAACGGAAGCCACGGGGCGCGCGCCCGCCTTCCGCACGCCCTCCGCGACCTCCCGGTCGGTGGACACCACCACCACCGGACGCCCCTGCGGCTCGGCCCGCACCAGACGGCGGATCAGCTCGTCCGCGGTCTCGCCGGTCCGGCTGAACCGCACCCGCACCCCCCGCGGTGGCGCCATGATCACCGGAACGTCCAGGTCCTGCCCGTCGAACACGCAGGTGACCTCCGCCTGCGTGCGCTGGGCCAGCATCGCCAGCCCGCCCAGCAGCCGGATCCGCTGCTGCTCCAGCGGCAGCGTCGGATAGCCCGTCTTGGTCACGTTGTAGCCGTCCACCACCAGGTGCACCTGCGGGATCGCCAGCAACTGGTCCAGCAGCGCCGGATCGTCGTCGGCCAGACCGCGCCGGGCCACGTCGTGCGGCGAGGCCGCCCCCGGCACCACCGCCTCCACCAGGTCCCCCGGCCGGATCTGGGAGACCGGCAGCGCCAGCTCCCGCTGGAGCCCCTGCGCCGACTGCAGCACCGTGTCCAGCAGCAGCCGCAGCCGCATGTCCTCGACGCTGCGGCCCTCGCGGGCCGACCGGCGGCCCTGCTCGGCCGCCGTCTCCAGCTCGCCGACCCGGTGCCGCAGCCGCCGCGCCTCGGACTCCGCAGCGCCGCGCTCGGTGGCCGCCTGCGCCCTCGCGGCCTCCAGCTCGGCGGTCAGCCGCCTGGTCTCGGCCTGCGCCCGGCGGGTGTCGCTCTCCAGCGAGCGCACCTTCTTCCGCAGCGACTCGGCCTCCCGGCGGACGTCCTCGGACTCCGCACGCTGCCGCTCCAGGTCCGCCCGGGCCGCTGACCGCAGCTCGGCGAGCTCCGCCTGCAACTTCTCCACCAGCCGGGTGGCCTCGGCGGCCGCACCCTCGGCGCCGGCCCGCTCGGCCTCCTCCCCGGCCTCGGCCACCAGCCGGCTCCAGCCGGCCGACCGCACCAGGTAGGCGGCGGCCGCGACGTCCATCGGATCGGCGGCGCCCGGGACGCTGCCCGACTCCAACGCCTTCACCAGGTCCGGCTGGCCCAGCCTCAACCGCTCCGCTATCCGCACCCGGAACGCCGGCTCCGACTCCAGCGCCGCGGCCAGCGCCGTGGCCGCGTACTTGGCCCGCCGGGCCGGGGTGAACTTGACGTACTGGCGCAGGCTCTGCGGGAGCTCGCCGGGCGGCAGCCCGCCGAGCGCGTCCGAGGCCAGGCCGACCACGCGCCGGCGCACGCCCTCGGGCAGCGGCCGGTCCAGCTTCTCGGCAGCACGCTCCGCCACCGCCTCGCCGGAACCCACCGCCTCGCCGGAGCCCACCGACGCATCGGAACCCGCCGCCTCGCCGACGGCCGCGGGCCCGGACGGGGCCGCGTCGGCGGCCTGCGCCTGCGCGGCGGCAGCAGGCTGAAGCCCCTGCGCTTCGGCGGGCTCCCTCGCTGCGTCCACCACGTCCTCGGCTCCGATCCTGGTCCTACGGGGTCACGGCCCGCGGCCGCCGCCCTGTCGTCACGCTCCGTGCGTCCTGTCTGTATTGTCCCAGCGCGGCGGGCAGGCGCGCCGCGCACCCGCCCCCCGCGCCGTCGGGCGTCAACCCTGCTCGGCGGAGGCCTCCGCGCTCTCGGCGCCCGGACGGGCCACCAGCTCGACCTGGTCCACGGCGTTGCACCAGCGGCAGCGCACCGACTCGATCGTCTCGCTCAGCACCTCGGTCTCCTCGACCTTGGACTCGCCGGCCAGGTCGAAGTGCAGGAACTCGGTGACCCGCGCGGTGCGGGTCACGTCGAAGCGGGTGAGGTTTCCGCACAGGGTGCAGCGCCAGCGCGTCTCGGCGGTCAGGGCGGGGACGGTCATCGGGGGTCCTCTCGGGTGGTCCCTGGGTGGGCTAGGCGCTCCCCCCGGGGCCCCGGCGTCGGCGGCGGGAGGCGGGATTGCCCGCCCCAAGCCTATTGCCTGAGGCAACCATCCCGGCCACCAGTCAGGAGAACGAGCGGGCTAGTCCACCTGCCGTACAAGGCCGTGTCACACGCCCGACACGGAGGGATGCTTGGCCGCATGGCACTGACGGCCCCCGGGCACACCGACGCGTGGGGCGAACGCCCGTCCGTGCCTGCCCCGGCGGTCACCTACGCCCTGATCGCGGTCAACACCCTGGTGTTCCTGCTGGGCCCGGCCGCCGGGCTCAATCCGCTGTACGGCACCGGCCAGTCCCGGCTCTGCGCGGAGCAGCGGTACGAGCAGCGCTGGGGCGTCATCCCCGCCGAGGTGCTGGCCGGCCGCCCGCTGACCGCCGAGCAGCTGGCCCAGGCCCCCGACCCGGCCCCGGGCTGCCCGGCCGCGCCCACCCCGGCCAAGCACCCGGCGCTGTCCGTCCTCACCGGGCTCTTCGTGCACGCGGGCTGGCTGCACCTGCTGGGCAACCTGCTCTTCCTCCACGTCTTCGGCCCCACCGTCGAACAGCGGCTGGGCCGGGCCCGGTTCGCCCTCTTCTACCTGGCCGCCGGCAGTCTGGCCACGTACGGCTTCGCCCTCGCCGAGGCGCACTCCCCGGGCTCCACCCGGGTGCTGATCGGCGCCTCCGGCGCGATCTCCGCCGTCCTCGGCGCCTACCTGCGCTTCCATCCGCGCGCCCGGGTGACGACGCTCGTCCCGCTGCTGCTGTTCCTGCCGCTGCGCTTCCCGGCCTGGCTGGTGCTCGGCCTCTGGTTCGCCCTGCAGTGGTGGTCGGTCCACTCGGCCGGGCCCGGGGTGGCCTATCTGGTCCACGTGATCGGCTTCGCGGCGGGCTTCCTCTACGCCTGCACGGCGGTCAGCCACCCCCCGAGACGACCCGGCTGACGCCCGATACGCTGGCGGCACCCCACAAAGGAGCCCGAACAGTGATCACCGCCATCGTCCTGATCAAGACCAGTGTCGACCGCATCCCGGAGATCGCCGAGGCCATCGCGGCCATCGAGGGCGTCAGCGAGGTGTACTCGGTGACCGGTGGCTACGACCTGGTGGCGATGGTCCGGGTGCGCCGGCACGACGATCTGGCCGCGGTCATCCCGGGCCGGCTGAACAAGGTCCCGGGCGTGGCCCACACCGAGACCCAGATCGCCTTCCGCACCTACTCCCAGCACGACCTCGAGGCCGCCTTCGCCCTCGGCCTGGACGAGTAGGCCCCTCAGCCCTGCCGACGCCCCCGGTCGACCTCCACGGTGGCGACGCAGCGTCCGCCCTCGTTGCGGTAGTTCCACGCGGCACCGTCCGTGACCAGCTCGCGGACGGCGGTCAGGAAGCGGTCGACGTGCTCGTCCGGGGTCCCGGCCCCGAAGCTCACCCGGATCGCGTTCAGGCTGCGCTCGCCGGGCAGCGACGGCTCGGGCGCCCCGCACTCGGAGGGGGAGACCTCTTCGTCCCCGAGCAGGGTGCGCAGCAGCGGGTGCGCGCAGAACAGGCCGTCGCGGACCCCGATGCCGTACTCGGCGGACAGCGCGGCCGAGAAGTGCGAGCTGTTCCAGCCCTGGACGACGAAGGACAGCACGCCCACCCGGGCCGCCTCGGCACCGAACAGGTTCAGCACCTTGACCTGCGGGATCTCCGCCAGCCCGGCGGTCAGCCGGGCGATCAGCTGCCGCTCCCGGGCCTCCAGCGCGTCGAAGCCCGCCTCGCTCAGCGCCCGGCAGGCCGAGGCGATCGCATAGGCGCCGATGACGTTCGGCGAGCCGGCCTCGTGCCGGGCCGGGCCGGAGTGCCACTGGACGGCCACCGAGCCGTCGGTCTCCCGGGCCACCGTCCGGGTCGCCCCGCCGCCGGCCAGGTACGGGTCGGCCGCGTCCAGCCAGTCCGCCCGGCCGGCCAGCACACCGGCGCCGAAGGGCGCGTAGATCTTGTGGCCGGAGAAGGCGATCCAGTCGACGTCCAGCTCGCGCACCGAGACCCGGTGGTGCGGGGCCAGCTGGGCGGCGTCCAGCACCACCCGGGCGCCGTGCCGGTGCGCGGTCCCGGTCAGCTCGGCGACCGGCCACAGCTCGCCGGTCACGTTGGAGGCTCCGGTGACGCAGAGCAGCTTGGGGCCCTCGGGCGCCTCGGCGAGCGCGGCGTCCAGGGCGGCGACCGCCTCGGCGTGCGAGCGCGGCGCGCGCAGGTAGTGGACGTCGAGCCCGGCGTGCGCCCAGGGCAGCAGCGAGGCGTGGTGCTCGGTCTCGAAGGCGAACACCCGGGTCCCGGCCGGGACGGCCGAGGCGAGCAGGTTCAGCGAGTCGGTGGTGGCCCGGGTGAAGACCACCTGGTCGCCCTCGCGCAGGTCGAGGAACTCGGCGACGGTGCGGCGGCTCTGCTCGAACAGGTCGGTGGACAGCTGGGAGAGGTACCCGGCGCCGCGGTGCACGCTGCCGTAGTAGGGGGCGTAGGCGGAGACGTCGTCCCAGACCCGCTGGAGCGCCGGGGAGCTGGCCGCGTAGTCGAGGGCCGCGTACCCGACCTTCTCGCCGCTGGCGAGCGGGACCTGGACGTCGTGGCCGAGGACGGCGAGGGGGGCGCAGAGTTCAACACGAGGCTGCCGCGCGGAGCGCGTCGAGACAAGGGTGGCGGCGGGCGACGGGTGGGAGATCGACATGAGGATGCACTCCTTCTGGGGGTGTGGGACCCCGGGAGTACTAGTCGTCGGGCGTCCGCGCTTGCCGCACGGACGATTCGCCGAGCGACCCGGTCCTCACCCAGGGCACCCCGCCACGGACGGAGGGTTGCCGGACAGCAAGCTGGGGCTTGACGCTGTCACTCATGACCTGGCCAAGACTCTAGGTCGCGCCCAGCGAGTGGTCAAACAGGCATCCACCATCCGGACAGCCGAGGAGGGGGCCGCGCCGGTTGGGGGGGGGGGGCCCCCATACCACCCACCCCCCCCTGATGGGCGACGCCCCACACCACCGACCCCTCCAGGCG
>NZ_JBHWIJ010000057.1:18664-27030 GCF_042732255.1 Kitasatospora sp. NPDC059803
CAGCCGGACACCCGCGGAGCCCGCGCCGCCGGGGGGGCGCGGGCTCCCAAGTACCGCCTCACACCCGGCTGGTGGCCTCCGACCAACGCCGCAGCAGCTCCTGCGCCGCGCCCGAGTCGATGGCCTGCTCCGCCCGCGCCATGCCGGCCGCGAGCTGTTCGGTGAGCGGCGCCTCGCCCAGGTCGAGCGCGACCAGCGCCGCCGCCGTGTTCATCAGGACGGCGTCCCGTACGGCCCCGCGCTCGCCGGCCAGCAGCCGGCGCGCGACCTCGGCGTTGTACGAGGGGTCCGCCCCGCGCAGCGCCTCGATGCCGACCAGCTCGACGCCGACGTCCCGCGGGTCGAAGGTGGTCTCGGTGACGGTCCCGTCCCGCACGATCCACACCTGCGAGGTGGTGGTGATGGTCAGCTCGTCCAGACCGTCGTCGCCCCGGAAGACCAGGCCGGTCGAGCCGCGCCGGGCGAGCACGCCGGCGATCAGTGCGGCGAGCCGGGTGTCGAAGCAGCCGATCGCGTGCGAGGTGACCTTGGCCGGGTTGGTCAGCGGGCCGAGGATGTTGAACGCGGTCGGCACTCCGAGGTCGCGCCGGGCGGTGGCGGCGTGCCGCATCGACGGGTGGAACTTGGCCGCGAAGCAGAAGGTCAGCCCGACCTCCTCGGCGATCTCGGCGACCCGCCGGGCCGACAGGTCGAGGCGGACGCCGAGCTTCTCCAGCACGTCCGAGGAGCCGCTGGCCGAGGAGGAGGCCCGGTTCCCGTGCTTGACCACCTTGGCTCCGGCCGCGGCCGCGACGATCGCCGACATGGTGGAGATGTTGACGGTCTTGGCCCGGTCCCCGCCGGTGCCGACGATGTCCACGGCCGGGCCGGGGATGTCCAGCGGCTCGGCGTGCGCGTACATCGCGTCCACCAGGCCGGTGATCTCGTCGACCGTCTCGCCCTTGGCCCGCAGCGCCACCATGAACCCGGCCACCTGGACGGGGGACGCCTCGCCGCTCATGATCCGGTCCATCGCCCACGCGGTGGCCGAGCGGTCGAGGTCCTCCCCCTTCAACAGCGCCGCCAGGACGTCCGGCCAGGTGCGGACCACCTGCGCGGGTGCGGTACCACCGTTCGCAGGGTTCACGTTCACCATGGCTGACTCCAGCTGTTGTCGGGTTCCCCGCGTCGGGGGGACGTCCGTACGGATGGAGTCAGCCTATCGACCAGTCGGGTTCCCGAGGCGGCGTCTTCTCTAGTCGTGAGACGGCACCGCTCAGCGGCTGACGGGCGCCCGCTTGGCCAGCCGTGCCCGCAGCAGGGTGGCGACCGCGCCGGCCAGCGCCACCGGGTCCACCGGGCGGGAGATCGCGGCGTCGGCCCGGCTCCAGGCGGCCAGCCAGGAGTCCTGCGGCCGGCCGATCAGCACCAGCACCGGCGGGCAGCCGTAGATCTCGTCCTTGAGCTGGCGGCCGAGC
This sequence comes from Kitasatospora sp. NPDC059803, assembly GCF_042732255.1. Taxonomy (NCBI): domain Bacteria; kingdom Bacillati; phylum Actinomycetota; class Actinomycetes; order Kitasatosporales; family Streptomycetaceae; genus Kitasatospora; species Kitasatospora sp. NPDC059803. Next base: position 20,122 of record NZ_JBHWIJ010000057.1, read on the forward strand.
CCGAGCCCGCCGGCCGGCACCGCCTCGCCGTCCAGGATGCAGAGGTCCACGCCGCCCTTCTCCAGTGCCTTCAGCACCGCCGGGGTGGTCGCGCACTCCAGGTAGGACAGTTCCGGAAGGTCCTCGACGGGCCGGCGGCCGAGTGCCGTCAGCACCTGCTCGCGGGTGTTGCGGTCATCGCTGTAGACGAGGACGGTGAGCGTCTCGTCGGTCGTGTACGCCATGGGCCCTGCTCCCTCAAGTGTGATCCGGACCACGTTCGCCTGATCCGGATGCTACTCCCGATCACCCGTCGCCGAGTCCCCCTCGCGGACCTTCCTCCTCAAGCCGCCGCGCCCGCGACTCACCCGCCCGGAGGACGGCCCGTCACCCGGACCCGTCCAGACCACCCGTACGGCCGATAAGGGGCCCGCGCATTACCCCCGGAGGCTCCGCCAAGCGTGCAACGACGCGCTGGGCAACGGGGTCGCGGGCCCCTTCGAGGAACCGTCAGAAAAGGGACACGCCGCTGCTCAGCCGCCATTGGGGTCCCCCACCGCCCCTCAGGGGGGCATACCGCACGCACCGGACACTCCGAGGGACACCCCCCGGCGTGAAGACGGAATAAGGGACCGACATAATGTCCGTCGTGGCGACAGCAACAGCAGTAGAAACCGGGCACGCGCACGGATCGGTCAACCGGCCGAACATGGTCAGCGTCGGAACGATCGTCTGGCTCAGTTCCGAGTTGATGTTCTTCGCGGCCCTCTTCGCGATGTACTTCACGCTCCGCTCCGTCAAGGGAGCCGAGTTCTGGACCGAGAAGGCGCACGCCCTCAACGTGCCCTTCTCCTCGGTCAACACCACGATCCTGGTGCTCTCCTCGCTGACCTGCCAGCTCGGCGTGTTCGCTGCCGAGCGCGGGGACGTGAAGAAGCTCCGCTCGTGGTTCGTCATCACCTTCGTGATGGGCGCGATCTTCATCGGCGGCCAGATCTTCGAGTACACCGAGCTGGTCAAGAAGGACGGCCTCTCGCTGTCCTCCGACCCGTACGGCACGGTGTTCTACCTGACCACCGGCTTCCACGGTCTGCACGTGACGGGTGGTCTGATCGCCTTCCTGCTGGTCCTGGGACGGACGTACGCAGCCAAGCGCTTCACGCACGAGCAGGCCACCGCCGCGATCGTCGTGTCGTACTACTGGCACTTCGTCGACGTCGTGTGGATCGGCCTGTTCGCGACCATCTACCTGATCAAGTAACCAGCTGATCAGGTCGCTGGCCACCGGCTTCGGTCCCCGCCCTCACCGGCGTCGGGCCGATTCTGCCGGTGGGCGACGCTCCCACCGACCGACCGCGCGCGCAGCCCTAGACAGGCAGCCTCGTGCCGGCCAGACCGGCCGCCGGGTGCACCCACCAGTCGACCAGATCCTGACACCGGGGTTATTCCGTGAAAAAGCTCTCCGCACGACGGCGCCACCCATTGGCGGCGCTGGTCGTCCTACTTCTCGCCCTGGCGGCAACCGGGGGGCTGTACGCCGCGTTCGCGCCCGCCGACAAGGCGCAGGCCGACGTCGCCGCGCAGTCGCTCGCGATCGATGAGGGCAAGAAGCTCTTCGCCGTGGGCTGCTCCTCGTGCCACGGCCTGAACGGCCAGGGCAGCAGCGACGGTCCGAGCCTGGTCGGCGTCGGCTCCGCCTCTGTCGACTTCCAGGTCGGTACCGGCCGCATGCCGGCCCAGCAGCCCGGCGCCCAGGTGCCGCGCAAGAAGAACATCTACTCGCAGGCGGAGATCGACCAGCTCGCCGCCTTCGTCGCTTCGCTCGGCCCCGGCCCGGTGACGCCGACCCCGGAGCAGTACACCTCGACCAACCCGGACGACATCTCCAAGGGTGGCGAGCTGTTCCGCACCAACTGCGCCCAGTGCCACAACTTCGCCGGCCAGGGCGGTGCCCTGACCAAGGGCAAGTACGCCCCGTCGCTGGAGGGCGTGGACGCCAAGCACATCTACGAGGCCATGCAGACCGGCCCGCAGAACATGCCGTCGTTCCCGGACACCACCATGCCCGAGGAGCAGAAGAAGCAGATCGTGGCCTTCGTCCGCCACACCACCTCCGATGAGCCCAACCCCGGTGGTCTCACGCTCGGCAGCCTCGGTCCGGTGACCGAGGGTCTGTTCGGCTGGATCTTCGGTCTCGGCACGCTCATCGCGGTCGCGATCTGGGTCGCCGCCCACACCACCAAGGCCAAGAAGTCATGAGCCACGACATGTCAGAAGAGAAGCTGCCGGAGTCACACGGCTCCGCCGGTGACGTCGCCGCACACGGCGACCCGTTCGCCGACCCGGGCCTTCCGGCCCACGAGCCCCGCCGCACCGACATCGACGAGCGGGCCGCCCAGCGGGCCGAGCGCCAGGTCTCGCTGATGTTCGTGGTCTCGATGCTCGCCACCATCGGCTTCATCGCCTCGTACGTGGCCATCGACCCGGACAAGATCGTCTACATCTTCCCGCTCGGTCACGTCAGCGCGCTGAACTTCGCGCTCGGCATGACCCTGGGCGTCGCGCTGTTCATGATCGGCGCGGGTGCGGTCCACTGGGCCCGCACGCTGATGTCGGACGTCGAGCTGCCGGCCGAGCGCCACCCGATCGAGGCTGACGACGAGGTCCGCGCGGACGTCATCGAGCAGTTCAAGACCGGTGCCGCCGAGTCCGGCTTCGGCCGCCGCAAGATGATCCGCAACACCCTCATCGGCTCCATGGCGCTGGTCCCGCTCTCCGGCGTGGTCCTGCTCCGCGACCTCGGGCCGCTGCCCGAGAAGAAGCTGAAGGAGACGGGCTGGAACGAGGCGACCCCGGCCCAGCCCCTGCAGCTCATCAACATGAACACCAACCTGCCGATGAAGGCCGAGGACATCGTCATCGGCTCGCTGACCTTCGCCATGCCCGAGGGTCTGCACGTCCACGACGAGGACTTCCAGCAGGCGATCGCCAAGGACGCCCTGATGCTGGTGCGCATCGCACCGGACGACATCAAGGACGACCGGTCGCGGGAGAAGGGCTTCGAGGGCATCCTCGCCTACTCCAAGATCTGCACCCACGTCGGCTGCCCGATCAGCCTGTACGAGCAGCAGACCCACCACGCGCTCTGCCCCTGCCACCAGTCGACCTTCGACCTGGCGGACGGCGCGCGCGTGATCTTCGGCCCGGCCGGCCACCCGCTGCCGCAGCTGAAGATCATCACTGACGAGAAGGGCTACCTGGTCGCCACCGGCGACTTCGACGAGCCCGTCGGCCCGAGCTACTGGGAGCGTGCTCGATGAGTACGAGCAGCACCACCGGTGCCGCCAAGCCCGCCAGCACGCGCGCCAAGCCCGCCAACAAGTGGGAGGCCGCTGCTGACTGGACGGACGGCCGGGTGGGGATCTACTCCCTCGCCAAGGCCAACCTGCGCAAGATCTTCCCGGACCACTGGTCCTTCATGCTGGGCGAGATCTGCCTCTACACGTTCGTCATCATCATCCTGACCGGTGTCTATCTGACGCTGTTCTTCAAGCCGTCGATGGCCGAGGTCGTCTACAACGGCTCGTACGTGCCGCTCAAGGGCATCGGGATGTCCGAGGCGTACGCCTCGACGGTGGACATCAGCTTCGAGGTCCGCGGCGGTCTGCTGATCCGGCAGATCCACCACTGGGCCGCCCTGGTCTTCGTGGCCGCGATGCTCGTGCACATGATGCGCGTGTTCTTCACCGGCGCGTTCCGCAAGCCGCGTGAGATCAACTGGGTCTTCGGCTTCCTGCTGCTGATCCTGGGCATGTTCGACGGCTTCTTCGGCTACTCGCTGCCGGACGACCTGCTGTCGGGTACCGGTATCCGGTTCATGGAAGGCGCGATCCTCGCCGTCCCGCTGGTCGGCACCTACATCCAGATGTTCCTGTTCGGGGGCGAGTTCCCCGGCCACGACATCGTGCCGCGCTTCTTCACGATCCACGTGCTGCTGATCCCGGGCATCATGCTCGGCCTGCTGGTGGCGCACCTGATCCTGGTCTTCTACCACAAGCACACCCAGTGGGCGGGCCCGGGCAAGACCGAGAAGAACGTCGTCGGCATGCCGCTGATGCCGGTCTACATGGCCAAGGCCGGTGGCTTCTTCTTCCTGGTGTTCGGTCTGATCGCCGCCATCTCGGCGATCGCCACGATCAACCCGATCTGGGCGTACGGCCCGTACCGCCCGGACCAGGTGTCCACGGACGCCCAGCCCGACTGGTACATGGGCTTCTCCGAAGGCCTGATCCGCGTCATGCCGGGCTGGGAGGTCGGCCTGTGGGGCCACACCCTGAACCTGGGTGTCTTCATCCCGCTGATGATCTTCCCGCTGGTCCTGGTCTCGATCGCGGTCTACCCGTTCATCGAGGGCTGGATCACCGGCGACAAGCGCGAGCACCACATCCTGGACCGCCCGCGCAACGCGCCCGTCCGCACCGCGCTCGGCGCCGCCTGGATCAGCCTGTACCTGGTGCTGCTGGTCGGTGGTGGCAACGACCTGTTCGCCACCCACCTGCACCTGTCGATCAACTCGATCACCTACTTCGTCCGCGTCGGCTTCTTCGCGGTGCCGGTCATCACCTTCATCATCACCAAGCGCTGGTGCCTCGGCCTCCAGCGCCGGGACAAGGAGAAGGTGCTGCACGGCCGCGAGACGGGCGTCATCAAGCGCCTGCCGCACGGCGAGTTCGTCGAGGTGCACGCCCAGCTGCCGCAGAAGGACCTGTACAAGCTCACCGCGCACGAGCAGGTCCAGCCGGTCGAGCTGCCGGCCCAGACGGACGAGAACGGCGTGGCCGGCAAGGCCGGCCTGATCGGCCGCACCCGGGCCAAGCTGTCCCGCGGCTTCTACGGCGGCGGCGCCCAGATCCCCAAGCCGACCTCCGAGGAGCACCACGAGATCACCAGCGGCCACGGCCACCACTGATCCCGTACGCCCCGCAGCGTCACACCCGAGGGCCGCTGACCAGAGTTCTTCTGGTCGGCGGCCCTCGGGCTTTCCCGTCCCCCGTCCGCACCCTCCAGGAGCTCCCGTGCAGCTGTCCGTCGACCCCGCCGCCGCCACTCCCCCGTACGAGCAGATCCGGGCCCAGATCGCCGAGCGGGCCCGTTCCGGCGAACTGCCGACCGGGCTGCGGCTGCCCACCGTCCGGGCCCTGGCCGAGGAGCTGGGGCTGGCCGCCGGGACGGTCGCCCGGGCGTACCGGGAACTGGAGGCGGACGGCGTGGTGGAGACCCACGGCCGGCGCGGCACGCTGATCGCGGCCACCGGTGACACCGCGCACCGGCTGGCCGCCGCGGCCGCCGCCGAGTACGCCGAGCGGGCGACCCGGCTCGGGCTCCCGCGGGCGGACGCGCTGGCCGCCGTGGACGCCGCCCTGCGGCTGGCCTACCAGGAGGCCTGAGAAGGCGCTCCAGGGGCCCTCAGGCCTCCGGGCGGATCATCCCCGAGGCGTGGGCCTGGGAGGACGGCACGGTGGTGCTGACGGGCTGCCCGAGGGCGCTGTGCTTGATCCAGTCCGTCCAGGAGATGTTCCAGTCCCCGAAGCCGTTGCCGAAGGGCTCCATGGTGGCGCCGCGGCTGTTCACCACCGTCACCAGGTCCCCCACCCTGGTGTTCTGGAAGTACCACTTGGCGTTCTCGGTGCTCATGCCGGTACAGCCGTGGCTGACGTTCTCCAGGCCCTGCGAGCGGACCGACCAGGGCGCCGCGTGGACGTACTCGCCGCTCCAGGTGACCCGGGTGGCCCACTCCACGTTGAGGTCGTAGAACTCCGAGCTCCCGGCCTTTATCCCGATCGTCTCGCCGTTCATCCGGACGGACCGCTCCTGGCCGAGCACCACCTTGACGCCGTTGCGGGTGTCGAAGCCGGGCTTGCCGGTGGTCACCGGGATGCTCCGGAGCAGCTCGCCGTCACGGCTGAGGGTGAGCAGGTGGGCGGCCGCGTCGACCACCGTCTCGACCCGTGCGCCGATCCGCAGGCCCAGCGTGCTGCGGTCGCCGCCGTAGAGGCCGTCCGCGATCCGGACGCCGGTGCCGTCGAAGGCCAGCGAGACGGTGGTGCCGGCCGGCCAGTACTCCTGCGGGCGGAAGTGCAGTTCCTTGTCGCCCACCCAGTACCAGGCGCCGGTGACGGCGGGCTGGGAGCTGACGGTCAGGACGCGCTCGACCTCCTGGCGGGCCTGCGGGTCCTGCACCGCCTCGGAGAGCTGCACGGTGAGCGGCTGGCCGACGCCGTAGATGCCGCTGCCGGAGGAGTCCGGGCCCAGCTTGGCGGTGAGCAGGCGCTGGGCGGCGAGGGTGCTGAAGTCCGCCGTGGTGTCGCCGCGGCCGCCCTTGCCGTCGTCGGCGGCGATCCGCACCGAGTAGTCGGTGTCGGCCTTCAGCCGGCCGGTGGTCTGCCAGCTGCGCTGGTCCTCGGCGAGCTGACCGGCCACCACCCGGCCGTCCGGGCCGGTCACGGTGACGTCGGTCAGCCGGCTGCCGGGCACGGACGTCACCGTGACCGGTTTGGAGGGGTCGACCTTGCCCCCGCCCTCGGCCGAGAGATGGACGAGCACGGCCGCGTCGATCCGGTGGGGGCCGACCGCCTCGCCGCCGCCGGACGAGCAGGCGGCCAGCGGGGCCAGTACTGCGAGGGTCAGCGAGATGCCGCCGATACCTGCGATTCCGCGCCTGTCGGCCATGAAACGCCTCCGAGGGTCCGCACGATTGCTCAGATCGTAGGAACGAGGCCCGCCGAAGCGACATCGGAGCGCCCCCGCGTTCACCCGGGTGAGTGAGTTCGTCACCCTGGAGACGCAACGGGGCCGGGGGGGCCCCCCCCCGGGGGGGCGCGGGGTTGTACCACGACCGCCCCCCTCGCCGCCGCCGGTGCGGGTTGCAGC
>NZ_JBHWIJ010000057.1:27040-34466 GCF_042732255.1 Kitasatospora sp. NPDC059803
CTTCGAATAGCCGCCCCGAACAGTCGTCCCGACCCCGAACGGGCGAGCGGCCGGGCGGGCGGAACCTTGGCGCCAGGCCCCCCCCGCGGGGGGCGATAGGGAACCCCCCCCACGGGGGGCGGGACCCCCCCTGGGGGGCGCACCGGCCCTGTCGTCGTCGGCGGAACCCGGGAACCTACTGGTTCTGGTTCTCGCCCCGGTAGAACTCGAAGACCCAGCCGAAGAGGCCGATCAGGATGATCGGGATCGACCAGAACAGCAGCCACCAGCCGAAGATCACTCCGAGGAACGCCAGCGAGCCGCCGATCGCCAGGGAGAGCGGCTGCCAGCTGTGCGGGGCGAAGAAGCCCAGCTCGCCGGCGTCGTCCGCCACCTCGGCCTCGGGGTTGTCACCCGCGCCGCTGTCCACCCGGCGGGCGGTGAAGGCGAGGTAGTACCCGATGAAGGCGCAGAGCGCGAAGGCGAGGAACAGCGCCGTGGTGCCGGCCGCCTCGATCCCGTGCTCCGAGTGGTTGGTCCACAGGCCGTAGGTGACGGCCATCGCGAGGACGAAGACCGCCAGCCCGAGGAAGATCTTTCCCTGTTCCTTCATCAGACGTCGCCCTCCTTCTTGCCCTTGTCCAGCTTCGGGGCGTCGTACTTCGCCGGGGTCACGCCGGCGAGGTGCTTGGCCGGCTCACCGTGGTTCTCCAGGTAGTCCAGCGCGGCGATCTCCGGGTGGTGGAGGTCGAAGGCCGGGGATTCGGAGCGGATCCGGGGCAGGGTGAGGAAGTTGTGCCGCGGCGGCGGGCAGGAGGTCGCCCACTCCAGCGAGCGGCCGTAGCCCCACGGGTCGTCGACCTCGACCTTCTCGCCGTACTTGGCCGTCTTCCACACGTTGTAGAGGAACGGCAGCATCGAGGCGCCGAGCACGAACGAGCCGATGGTCGAGACGGTGTTCAGCGTGGTGAAGCCGTCCGAGGCCAGGTAGTCGGCGTAGCGGCGGGGCATGCCCTCCGCGCCGAGCCAGTGCTGGACCAGGAAGGTGGTGTGGAAGCCGAAGAACAGCGTCCAGAAGGTGATCTTGCCGAGGCGCTCGTCCAGCATCTTGCCGGTCATCTTCGGCCACCAGAAGTGGAAACCGGCGAACATCGCGAAGACGACGGTGCCGAAGACCACGTAGTGGAAGTGGGCGACGACGAAGTACGAGTCCGAGACGTGGAAGTCGATCGGCGGGGAGGCCAGCAGCACACCGGTCAGACCACCGAAGAGGAAGGTGACCAGGAAGCCGACCGTCCAGAGCATCGGCGTCTCGAAGCTCAGCGAGCCCTTCCACATGGTGCCGACCCAGTTGAAGAACTTCACACCGGTCGGGACCGCGATCAGGAAGGTCATGAAGGAGAAGAACGGCAGCAGCACCTGCCCGGTGACGTACATGTGGTGCGCCCACACCGTCACCGACAGACCGGCGATCGCGATGGTGGCCGCGATCAGGCCGGAGTAGCCGAACATCGGCTTGCGGCTGAAGACCGGGATGATCTCCGACACGATGCCGAAGAACGGCAGCGCGATGATGTACACCTCGGGGTGGCCGAAGAACCAGAACAGGTGTTGCCACAGCATCGCCCCGCCGTTGGCGGGATCGAATACGTGGGCCCCGAATTTACGGTCCGCCTCCAGGGCGAACAGCGCGGCGGCCAGGACCGGGAAGGCCAGCAGGACCAGCACGGCGGTCAGCAGGACGTTCCAGACGAAGATCGACATCCGGAACATCGTCATGCCGGGGGCGCGCATGCAGATGATCGTGGTGATGAAGTTGACCGCACCGAGGATCGTGCCGAAGCCGGAGAAGGCCAGACCCATGATCCACATGTCGGCGCCGACGCCCGGCGAACGGACCGCGTCCGACAGCGGGGAGTAGGCGAACCAGCCGAAGTTGGCCGCGCCGTTCGGGGTCAGGAAGCCCGCCACCGCGATGGTCGAGCCGAAGAGGTACAGCCAGTACGCGAACATGTTCAGACGCGGGAACGCCACATCCGGGGCGCCGATCTGGAGCGGCATGATCCAGTTCGCGAAGCCGGCGAACAGCGGCGTCGCGAACATCAGCAGCATGATCGTGCCGTGCATCGTGAACGCCTGGTTGAACTGCTCGTTCGACAGGATCTGGGTCCCGGGACGAGCCAGCTCGGCGCGCATGACCAGCGCGAGGATGCCGCCGATCAGGAAGAAGGCGAACGACGTGCCCAGGTACAGGGTGCCGATCGTCTTGTGGTCGGTGGTGGTCAGCCACTTGATGATGGTCGAACCCGGCTTGCGGGTCCGCTGCGCCCCGACCGTGACGGCCCCGGCGCCCCCGCCGGCCGCGGCGGGCTCGTTGAGGATGGTCACTTCTCTTCACTTCCCATGGTCGTGATGCCGGAGGGCAACGCGCCGGTCTGGCCCTTGGCCCGGAGGTCCGCCAGGTGCTTGTCGTAGTCGGCGCGGTCGACGACCTTGACGTTGAACAGCATGCGCGAGTGGTCGACGCCACAGAGCTCCGCGCACTTGCCCATGTACTCGCCCTTGACGGTGGGGGTGACCTCGAACCTGTTCACCACGCCCGGCACGACGTCCATCTTCATCATGAAGTTGACGGGCCAGAAGTCGTGGATGACGTCACGCGAGGTCAGCCGGAACTGCACCGACTCGTTGACCGGCAGCCAGAGCGTCGGAACGTCCCTGGGCGTACCGACGTCGTACGCGGCGTCCTTGTTGGCCGGGTCGGGGTTCTCGGTGTTCTCGTAGTTGAACGCCCAGCTCCACTGGAAGCCGACCACGTTGACCGTGTGCTGCGGCTTCTCGGAGACGGCGATCAGCTTCGACTCGTCGCGGGCGACGAAGTAGAAGAGCACCGAGACGATGATGATGGGGACCGCGGTGTAGAGCGCCTCGATGGGCACGTTGTACCGGGTCTGCGGGGGGACCTCCACGCCGGTGCGGCTGCGCCGGTGGAAGATCACGCTCCAGATGATCAGACCCCACATCAGTACGCCGACCACCAGCGCCGCGATCCAGGAGCCCTGCCACATCTGGAGGACCATCGGCCCTTCCTTGGTGACGGGGCTCGGGAGGCCAAGCCTGGGGAGGTCGTTGGCCGAGCAGCCGGTGGCGGTCGCGATGACGAGGCCCAGTGCCAGCGCCTGAGGCAGCTTCCGCCGCATCGTGCGCCGCGGCGAGCGGTCGGAGCCGTTGGGACTCACGTAGCGCCTTCCCGAAGTCTCGCCCGCCTTCGCGTCGCCCCGCGGAGGATTGTGAGCCTCCCCGGCGACCCGTCCACGGGCACGGTTTGAATGCTTATGCGGGCCAAACCCTACTCCAGCCTTATGCGCTCCTGACGGGCAGCCCCCGGTAACGCGCCGCCCGGTCGCCCGATCAGGCCCGGCAGGGGCTGCGTCGCAGGTCATCGTAGGCATTCGAGGTCCTTACGCCCGATCGGGGGATGACCTCGAACTACGCGGGTGACGGTCCGTCGGACGCGGACGAAGCGGACATTCGGGGTGATCGACTGACGGCCGGTAAGCGATGTCGTCGGACCGGAACGGCTCCGGGTGTGTCGTTAAATGTGACCGTGTACTTCGACGCGGCCTCGACGGCCCCTCTGCACCCCGTCGCACGGCAGGCGCTGACCGCCGCCCTGGACGAGGGCTGGGCCGATCCGGCCCGGCTGTACCGCTCCGGCCGGCAGGCCCGGATGCTGCTGGACGCCGCCCGCGAGACGGTGGCCGAGGCCCTGGGCGCCCGGGCGGACGAGATCTCCTTCACCGCTAGCGGGACGCAGGCGGTGCAACTCGGCATGCTGGGCGCGCTGGCCGGCCACCGGCGGCGCGGCGGCCACCTGGTGCACTCGGCGGTCGAGCACTCCAGCGTGCTGCACGTCGCCGAGCGTCAGGAGGCGGGCGGGGGCACCGTCTCGGTGGCGCCGGTGGACCGCGCTGGACGGGTCGACCCGGACGTGTTCGCCGCGCTGCTGCGCGCGGACACCGCGCTGGCCGTCCTGCAGAGCGCCAACCACGAGGTGGGGACGGTCCAGCCGGTCGGCGAGGTCGCCGGACACTGCCGCGAGGCCGGTGTCCCGCTGCTGGTCGACGCCGCGCAGAGCGTCGGGCGGATGGACGTCCCGGCGGGCTGGTCGCTGCTGACCGCCAGCGCGCACAAGTGGGGCGGGCCGCCCGGCGTCGGGGTGCTGGCGGTGCGCAAGGGCGTCCGGTACGCCTCGCCGCTGCCGGCCGACGAACGCGAGGGCGGGCGGGTGCCCGGCTACGTCAACGTCCCGGCGATCGTCGCCGCGGCCGCCTCGCTGCGGGCCGTCCGGGCCGAGGCCGCGCGGGAGAACGCCCGGCTCCACGCGCTGGTGGAGCGCATCCGGGCCCGGGTGCCGCAGCTGGTGCCCGAGGTGGAGGTGGTCGGCGACCCGGTGCGGCGGCTGCCGCACATCGTCACCTTCTCCTGCCTGTACGTGGACGGCGAGGTGCTGCTCACCGAACTGGACCGGGCGGGCTTCGCGGTCTCCTCCGGCTCCTCCTGCACCTCCTCCACCCTGACGCCGAGCCATGTGCTGGCCGCGATGGGGGTGCTCACCGAGGGGAACGTCCGGGTCTCGCTGCCGCCCGGGACGGCCGAGGCCGACGTCGAACGCTTCCTCACCGTGCTGCCGGAGCTGGTCGCTGGCGTCCGGGCGCCGCTCGGGCTGGACCTGCCGGCCCCGGAGCCGGAGCCGGCGGCCGGGCCCCTGCTGGTGATCGACGCGCTGGGCAAGCGCTGCCCGCTGCCGGTGATCGAGCTGGCGAAGCGGATCGGCGAGGTGCCGGAGGGCGGCACGGTCGCCGTGCTCGCGGACGACGAGGCGGCCCGGCTGGACATCCCGGCCTGGTGCGGGATGCGCGGTCAGGAGTACGCGGGCGAGGCCCCGGCCGCCGACTACGGCGGCGACCGGGGCTCGGCCTACCTCGTCGTCCGGCGGACTACTTGACCAGGTGCGCGCGGACGTCCGCGGCGGCCTCGGCGCCGTAGGCGTCCTCGAAGCGCTTCAGGAAGGCGGTCGGGCGCAGCTCGTACTCCTGGGTGCCGACGGTCTCGATCACCAGGGTGGCGAGCATGCAGCCGAGCTGGGCGGCGCGCTCCAGGTCGAGCTGCCAGGACAGGCCGGTCAGGAAGCCGGCCCGGAAGGCGTCGCCGACGCCGGTCGGGTCGACCTTCGCCTCCTCGGCGGCGCAGCCGACCAGGATCGCCGCCTCGCCCTTGCGCTCGATCCGCACGCCCTTGCTGCCCAGGGTGGTGATCCGGGTACCGACCCGGGTGAGGATCTCCTCGGCGTCCCAGCCGGTCTTGCTCTCGATCAGCGCGGCCTCGTACTCGTTGGTGAAGAGGTACGCGGCGCCGTCGACGATGTCGCGGATGTCGTCGCCGTCCAGGCGGGCCAGCTGCTGGGAGGGGTCGGCGGCGAAGGCGAAGCCGCGGGTGCGGCACTCCTGGGTGTGGCGCACCATGCCCTGCGGGTCGTCGGCACCGATCAGGACGAGGTCGAGGCCGCCGACGCGGTCGGCGATCGGCTTGAGCTCGATGTTGCGGGCCTCCGCCATGGCACCGGTGTAGAACGAGGCGATCTGGTTGTGGTCCTCGTCCGTGGTGCACATGAAGCGGGCGGTGTGCCGGGTCTCGGAGATGTGGACGGAGTTGCAGTCCACGTTGTTGCGCTCCAGCCAGCTGCGGTACTCGGCGAAGTCCGCGCCGGCCGCGCCGACCAGGATCGGGCGGAGCCCGAGCACGCCCATGCCGAACGCGATGTTCGGCGCGACTCCGCCGCGGCGGATGTCCAGGGTGTCGACCAGGAAGGACAGCGACACGGTGTGCAGCTGCTCGGCGACGAGCTGGTCGGCGAACCGACCGGGGAACGTCATCAGGTGGTCGGTGGCGATCGAGCCGGCGACGGCGATACGCACGGGAGGTCTCCTCAGGATGGCTGCGGGGCCAACGGGCAAGCACGGGTGAACCCACACACGGTACCGGGCTCGGGGCGGGCCGCAGCAAGACCGCCGCAATCCGCCGGCCCGCAGTGCCATCGTGGCACCCGTCACCGTCGAACGTGTACTACCTCCGGGTAGCACTGGTGGGTGGGCCGAACCCCGGCCTAGGGTCGGCAGCAGGGGCCCCGCCGAGCCGGGCGGGCCCCGTCGTCGACCGTGGCAGTGCGGCCACGGCCATGGATCGGAGCGATGCCCGATGATGCCCAGCCACGCCCCGCTGTCCGCCCTCCGGACCGAAGCCGACGGCGAGAGCCTCGACGCGCTGGTGAGTTCGTCCCGGCGGCTGCGCCGGTTCTGGCCGCTGCTGGCGACCGGTCCCGAGCCGGCCGCGCCCGCCCGGGAGGGGTTCCGGGTGCCGTCCGACGCGCAGCGGCTGGTCGCCGGGATGGCCGAGTACGACATGTGACCCGGCGCCCGCCCCGGCCCGGGGCGGGTGGAACCGGATCCGACCGGGTCACGTCACATCCGCGCGGAGCGGCCGAGCGGGCGGCACCGCTGAGCCCTCGGGAGGATGTGCAGATGGACCTGGAGACGATGCCCCGGCGCGGTCGGCGGGCGGTGGCCCTGGCGGGCCTGGCGCTGGCGGCGGTGGTGACGGTGGCCGGGTGCAACGGGGACGGCAAGACCTCCTCGGACGCGGCGGCGGGCGGCGTGGCCACGACCTCGGCGGGCGCGAGCGCCTCCCCGGAGGCCCCGGCGTCCTCCGGCGCCCCGTCCGCGCCGGCTCCGACGGCTCCGGCGGCGAACCCGTCGGCCACGTCGGACCAGCCCGGCCAGACACCGCCGACCAAGTGGGCCCCCACCCCGGCCTCGCCCGCCCCTGGGCAGCCGTCGACGGCCGGCTCCGGGGGCACTCCCCCGGGCCCCGGGATCGCGGTGGGCGAGCCCGACCCGGCCGGGTCTGGGGCGCGCCCGGCGGTCTCCTACCGGGTGGACGGCAGCAACGGGCTGACCGTCTACTTCTTCGGCGGGGTCTGCCAGAAGTACGCGCTGAAGGCGGACGAGTCGCACCCCGGCCGGGTGGACGTCAGGATCGTGGTGGCGGCGCCGGTGCAGCCCGGGCAGGTCTGCAACGCGCTGGCCAAGCGGCAGTCGGTGACCGCCGATCTGCGCTCGCCACTGGCCGGGCGGACGGTGACCGACCAGTCGAGCGGCCAGAACGTACCGCTGGAGGCCGATCCGCACATGGGGCCGGACCCGGTCACTCCGGACGTCGCCGGCCAGTAGCCGCGACAACGGTGTGGAACGCGGAGGCGGCCCCGGGGATGAGGCGGTTTCTAGGGATCGTCGCAACACGTGGTTGGTTTGATCAGGCCGCGAGTAGTTTATGCAGGCGCGGGGGGGGGGTGGGTGGTTCAAGGAAGGGGTTTGGTTGGGGTGGGGGT
>NZ_JBHWIJ010000058.1:0-1494 GCF_042732255.1 Kitasatospora sp. NPDC059803
GCTCGAGACCGCCCCCCCCGCTGCGCGCGCCCCCGCGCCTGAGCGCGCGGGGCGCGTGCGCCGCCCGCGTGGATCGTACGCCCAACCGGCGCACGCCTCCTGACGCCGCGCCCGCCGTCGCGGCAATCGGCCGAAACCGACTGACGGGCCCGCGCCACGGCGCACCCGCTCGTGTCCGGCCCGTCGACGCCGGGCGGTGCCCGTGGATAAGGTCGGGCCCCATGGCTGGCAGACCGCCGGGCGCACCGCCCCAGACGACTGCGACGAGGCCCGGCGCCGCCACGGCGTCCGGACCCGTGACGGCCCGGTTGCGCAGGAGGCTCCGCCGGGTCCGCCGAAGGCTGCGCACGGCCGGTGTCGACTACTTCCGCGGCGGCGCCGCCGACTGGCCGGTGCTCTGCGCCCTCGCCCTGCTCGTCCCGCTGCTGATCCTGCTCAACATCTGGATCCCCGCCTGGGCCCCGCCCACCGCGCTGGTCCTGCCGATCCTGGCCGGCGCGCTGCTGCTGCGCCCCGGCAGCCTGGTGGTGCTGTACGCGCTGGCGGCGCTCGGCCTGTCCGCCGAGTCGGTGATCCACACCGGCCAGCGGGTGGCCAGCGAGAACCCCGAGGCCTACGTCTACGGCGTCACCCCGGGCGCGGCCCTGGTGGTCGGCGCCGCCGGGGTGGGCGGCCTGCTGCTGGCCCAGTTCCGGGCCCGGGTCGGCGTGCCCTGGTGGGGCGGCTCGACCATGCTGTTCGACCTGCGCGAGCGGCTGCGGGTGCAGAGCCGGGTGCCGGAGCTCCCGGACGGCTGGCACGCCGACATGGCGCTGCGCCCGGCCGGCGGGCAGTCCTTCTCCGGGGACTTCGTGGTCGCCGCCCGCACCGGCCCGGGCCAGCGGCTGCTGGAGGTGGTCCTCGCGGACGTCTCCGGCAAGGGCATGGACGCCGGCTCCCGCGCGCTGCTGCTCTCCGGCGCCTTCGGCGGCCTGGTGGGCTCGCTGCCCGCGCACGACTTCCTGCCCGCCGCCAACGGCTACCTGCTGCGCCAGTCCTGGGAGGAGGGCTTCGCGACCGCCGTCCACCTGGTGCTGGACCTGGACACCGGCGAGTACGAGCTGCTGTCGGCCGGGCACCTGCCGGGGATGCAGCGGCTGGCGGGCGCCGGGCGCTGGGAGGTCAAGGAGGCCGAGGGCCCGCTGCTCGGGATCTACGACGGCGCGAAGTTCGACGGGGTGCGCGGCCGGCTGAACCGCGGCGACGTGCTGATGCTGTGCACCGACGGCATGGTCGAGGAGCCGGGCCGGGACCTCTCCGAGGGGATGGACCGGTTGATGGGGGAGGCGGACCGGCTGGTGCCCGGCAGTGGTCCGGGCGCGGGGGCCGGTGCGGCGGCCGCGCTGATCGAGACGGTGGCCCGGGACATCAACGACGACCGCCCCGGGCGGGGTCTCTGGGGCGCCGGGACCCCCCCCGCCCCCGCCGGCCCGCCACCGCCGGGCCCGCCCCACC
>NZ_JBHWIJ010000058.1:1504-12094 GCF_042732255.1 Kitasatospora sp. NPDC059803
CCCGCGGGTGGGCGGCGTGGTGTGGGGGGGCGTCGGTCGCGCGGTGGGCCCGGGGTGGGGCGGGGGGGGGGGGGGGGGGGGGGGGGCGGGGCTTTTCGTGCGGGGGCCCGGGAAATCAACGACGACCGCGCGGTCCTGCTGCTCTGGCGCGACTGACGCCCCCTCGCCCCGGCCGTCCGTCACCGGACGGACCGGCACATGCCGCAGGCACCTGCTGTCAAGCCGGGCAGCCGATCTTCGGCCAAATCGGCCGCCCCGTCGACTGACCGGACCTGCGGCTTCCGTTACCCGTCTCCGGCCGCCTTCCGGCCGCTCAGCGCCGCCCCGGCGACGATTCGTCAGAACGGCTCCGCTATCGTCCCGGTCGGCGGAAACTCGTCTCGCATCGCAGGATATCGGCGTTGGGCTGACTGTCAGACCTTTACGCAATCGGCACGGTCGACCACACTGAGTCCGGGCGGGACTGTTCAGGATTCGGGGGATGGGGGGCGTCACGTGCGGCACGGCAGACAACGTTCGACCGCGCCGGGCTCCCTCGCCGGTGGTGTGCCGGTCGATCCGCGATTCCGCCTCGGGACCGTCGGACAGGCCGGGGTCCGGCTTCGCAGGTGCCGCCGGGCGGCGGCACCACGCTATGAAACGAGGAAGTGAGTCCGGGTGGCACTCTCCGTCTCCGCGCTGGTCCTGTTCGCAATCCTGTGCATCATCTTCATCCGCAACAAGCAGTTGAAGATCGCGCACGGCATCATCGCCGCCCTGTTCGGCTTCATGCTGCACGAGACCACGGTCGCGGGCTCGATCAACTCCCTGCTGGCGAACCTCGCCCACAGCATCTCGGGCATCACCGGCGGCTGACCCGGCCGGGCCGTCCGCGACCCCCGCGAGGGGGTCACCGGCCGGCCCGTCTGGCCTCCCGCCAGCGAGCGAACAGTCCCCGGGGGCGGGCCGCCGCCGGGGCGGGGGCGCGCATCGGCGCGGGTGCCGCGGCACCCGCCGCCGCGGCCTGCCCCGGCGCCGCCCGCTCGGCCGTCAACAGCACGAACAGCCGCGCCCAGCACAGCCGTTCGCCCCGCGGCCAGTCCATCGCGCGCAGCGCCGCCGACGCGGCCTCCGACACCTCGCCGTCGACCCGGACCTCGGCGACGTCGTCGCCCGCCTTCCCGCCCAGGAAGAGCTTCACCCCGACCGGCCCCGGCCCGGCCAGCTGCGGCCGCAGCGCGGGCGCGAGCGCCGGCAGCACCCGGTGCTCGGCGAGCCAGCCCGCCAGGTGCTCGTTGCCGAAGCCGAACACCGCCGCCGGCCCCTGGACGGCGTGCCAGCCCGGGAGTTCGGGGTGGTCCGCGTGGTCGGCGTGCACGCCGCGCCCGTCCGTCAGCTCGACCAGCACCGAGGCGGTGGTGGTCGCCCACATCTTCACCGCGTTGGCGAGCTTCTCCTCCTCGGTCTTGCCGAGGCCGGCCGCGCAGTCCCACACCACCGGCGCGTCCGCCCGGCCCAGGTGCAGCACGTAGCCGAGGTCGACGTGGCCGGCGCCGTCGTTCCCGGGGTGCTCGCGCACCGCCACCGCCGTCGTCCCCGGGCCGCGCACCACCTCGCCGTCGGCGCTGAACTCCTGTCCGAGGCGTGCCATCTCCCGGACGACACAGCGCTGTATGACGGCCAGCCGCTCCTGGGGACGCACCGGGACTCCTCCACCTCGGAGCGCGGCGGGTGAGCTCCCGCTCGAACTGCGCTCGAACGCCGCCGAGGCTATCGGCCCGGCAGCCAGGCGGGAAACCGTCCGGCCTCCCCGGTTCTCCAGTCGCGGAAATGTCTGGAATGCACCACTTTGGGAAGCGGAACCGCCCCGTGGCCGCCGGCCGGGGCCCTACCGCCCGCCTGGAGAGCCCGCATGACCCGCGCCGCCCCGACACCCCCTCCGTCGCTCCTGACGGCCCCTCCGGCACCCCTTCCGCCCCTCCTGGCGGGCCCGGACGGCTCCGGCCTGGCCGCCGAGATCGAGGCCTACCTCGCCTCGCTGCCCGCCCCCGCGCGCCGCCCGGTGCCGTACGTCTGCCCCCACGGCACCGCCGTGCGGCCGTGGTGCGCCGGCCCCCCGGCGCCCCGGGCCACCCTGCGCGCCGGGGCGCTGCGCCCCCCGCCCCGCCCGGTGCCGGTCAGCGCCGCCGACCACCTGCGGCTCGCCTCCCGCTACATCGGCGCCCACGGCTGGCTGCAGGGCGCGATGTGGGACGCACGCGGCCGGGTCTGCCTGCTCGGCGCCCAGGCCGCCGTCCTCGCGCACGGCTACGGCACCCCGGCCACCGTGCGCACCGCCCGGGTCCAGCTGATGGAGGTGCTGCACGCGACCGGCCGCCCGGCGCACTCCCCGGACGAGTACAACGACCGCCCCGCCACCAGGGAGGCCGACGTCCACCGGCTGCTCGACCGGGCCGCCGCCCGGGCCGCCCGGCTCGGACTCTGAACCGGCCCGCCCCGCCCCCCCGGGCCGCGGGGGCCGCCCCGCACACCCAACCGCCCCCCGGCGGGGCGGCGCACCGGGGCCGGGCCGATGAGCGGGCGACGAGAATCGAACTCGCGTGACTAGTTTGGAAGACTAGGGCTCTACCATTGAGCTACGCCCGCGCGATCCCCCGGTCGTTGCCGGCCGGAAGTTCGGGGGACAGCGTACCTGGTCCGGTCGCTTCCGTGCACACCGGATTCTGCGCGCGCTCCCTCGGACCGCCCCCGAATATGTCGGCGAGCCGCCAGGGCCCGACGTGTACGCTTCCTCTCGGCACCACGGGGTGTGGCGCAGTTTGGTAGCGCGTCCGCTTTGGGAGCGGAAGGCCGTCGGTTCGAATCCGGTCACCCCGACAGTGCGGCAGGGTCTCGTCCACCGTGGCGGGGCCCTGTTCTGTTCGGGCCCGACGGTGGCGCCTGGCGTCCGCCTTTCGTGGTACCGGTAGGATGGGGCGCTGGCGGTAGTCCCTGCGGTGTCAACCCAGGTCAACCGCACGAGGGCGAGGAGTCACTCTCACCGTCCACCCCCCACGGGAGATGCAGCTCCAACCCTTCATCGCCCGTCTCGCCCGACCCATTCGTACGGCCTCGGCCGGCGGCCGGGAACGGCGGAGGCAACCTGACCGCAAGCCCATAGGAGACCTAACCGTGAAGAGCGCCGTCGAGACTCTGAACCCGACCCGGGTTCGACTCACCGTCGAGGTGCCCTTCGAGGAGCTCAAGCCCAGCCTCGACGCGGCGTACAAGAAGATCAACCAGCAGGTCTCGGTCCCGGGCTTCCGCAAGGGCAAGATCCCGAACCGGGTCATCGACCAGCGCTTCGGCCGTGGCGCCGTGCTGGAGGAGGCCGTCAACGACGCCCTCCCGCGCTTCTACACGCAGGCCGTCGACGAGGGCAAGATCGAGGTCCTCGGACAGCCCGACATCACCAACATCGAGGGTGTCGAGAAGCTCGCCGATGGCGGCGACCTGAAGTTCACCGCCGAGGTGGACATCCGTCCGGAGATCACCCTCCCGGACTTCGCCTCCATCGAGGTGACCGTCGACCCGATCGTCGTCTCCGACGAGGACATCGAGAAGTCCCTGGAGCAGCTGCGCGAGCGCTTCTCCTCGGTCAAGGACGTCGAGCGTGCCGCGGCCGCCGGCGACATCGTGGTCGTGGACCTGATCGCCAAGGTCGACGGCGAGGTGCCGGAGGACGGCACCGCCAACGGCGTCAGCTACGAGATCGGCTCGGGCCGCCTGATCGACGGCATCGACGACGCCGTGACCGGCCTGGAGGCCGGTGGCACCGCCACCTTCTCCACCGAGCTCAAGGGTGGCACCCAGGCGGGCCAGACCTCCGAGGTCACCGTCACCGTCACCGCCGTCCAGGAGAAGGAGCTGCCCGAGCTGGACGACGAGTTCGCCCAGCTGGCCAGCGAGTTCGACACCCTGGAGGCCCTGCGCGACGACTCCCGCAAGCGCCTGGAGCGCATGAAGGAGTACGACCAGGCGACCCAGGCCCAGGAGAAGGTGCTGGACGCCCTGCTCGGCCTGGTCGAGATCGAGTTCCCGGAGAAGCTCCTCAAGGACGAGGTCGAGACCCGCAAGCACAACCTGGAGCACCACCAGCTCCAGCCGATGGGCCTCGACATCGACAGCTACCTGGAGACCCAGGGCAAGTCCCGCGAGGAGTGGGACGCCGAGATCGAGGAGCAGGCGAAGAAGGGCATCAAGACCCAGTTCGTCCTGGACCAGATCGTCGCCGACGAAGAGCTGGGTGTTAACCAGGAGGAGCTGACCGAGCACCTCATCCGCCGCGCCGCCGGCTCGGGTCTCACCCCGGACCAGTTCGCGCAGCAGGTCGTCCAGGGTGGCCAGGTGCCGCTGCTGGTCGGCGAGGTCGCCCGCGGCAAGGCGCTGGCCACCGTGGTCGAGGCCGCCAAGGTCGTCGACACCGAGGGCAACGAGGTCAACTTCGACGACGAGGACGAGACGGCCGAGACCGTCGAGGCCCCCGCCGCCGAGGAGACCGCCGCCGAGGAGAAGACCGAGGCCTGAGTGCCCCGGTAACCCCTGAGGTCTGCGACGGGCCCGGACGCCGTACGGTGTCCGGGCCCGTCGTCGTCCCCCGGGGCGGGCCCGACCCTGCGCTCACAGCGAACAGTTCTGCGTGAGGGATTCTGCGGCCCGGCCTGCGCGTTAGGGTCCTTGGACAGCACCAATCACACCGTGATACCCGGAAGCTGTGCGACATCGTGACGGCCGTGGAGCGACCGTCCAAATCGACTGAGCAGGTGGCTAAGTGACGTTCCCGCAGATGCAGATGCCTGGCCCGATGGCGCCGCACGCCGCCTCTGGTGACGTGCTCGGCGGCCTGGGCGACCAGGTGTACAACCGGCTGCTCAACGAGCGGATCATCTTCCTCGGCCAGCAGGTCGACGACGACATCGCCAACAAGATCACCGCCCAGCTGCTGCTGCTGGCCGCGGACCCGGAAAAGGACATCTTCCTTTACATCAACTCCCCGGGCGGTTCGATCTCGGCGGGCATGGCGATCTACGACACCATGCAGTACATCAAGAACGACGTCGTCACCATCGCGATGGGCATGGCGGCCTCGATGGGCCAGTTCCTGCTGACCGCCGGTGCCAAGGGCAAGCGCTTCTCGCTGCCGAACGCCAACATCCTCATGCACCAGCCGTCCGCCGGCCTCGGCGGCTCCGCCACCGACATCCGCATCCAGGCCGAGCAGCTGCTGCGCACCAAGAAGCGGATGTCCGAGCTGATCGCCTTCCACAGCGGCCAGTCCTTCGAGCAGATCACCAGGGACTCCGACCGCGACCGCTGGTTCGCGCCGGAGGAGGCCCTGGAGTACGGCCTGATCGACGCGATCATGCACAGCGCCGCGGACGTTCCCGGCGGCGGCGGCACGGGCGCCTGAGCCTCGGCCCGGCCCACGAGACCACAGCCACAACGCCCCGGAGGACAAGAACCCCCATGATCATCCCCAGCCTGTCGGCCGCCCAGGCCCGCGTCGAGGACATGCGCGCCGAGGGTCGCTACATCGTCCCGCGCTTCGTCGAGCGCACCACGCAGGGCATCCGCGAGTACGACCCGTACGCCAAGCTGTTCGAGGAGCGCATCATCTTCCTCGGCTCGCAGGTCGACGACGTCTCGGCGAACGACATCATGGCGCAGCTGCTGTGCCTGGAGTCGATGGACCCGGACCGCGAGATCCAGATGTACATCAACTCGCCCGGCGGCTCGTTCACGGCCCTGACGGCCATCTACGACACCATGCAGTACGTGAAGCCGGACATCACCACGGTCTGCATGGGCCAGGCGGCCTCCGCCGCGGCCGTGCTGCTCGCCGCCGGCACCCCCGGCAAGCGGATGGCGCTGCCGAACGCCCGCATCCTGATCCACCAGCCGTACACCGAGACCGGCCGCGGCCAGGTGTCCGACCTGGAGATCCAGGCCAAGGAGATCTTCCGGATGCGCGAGCAGCTGGAGCAGATGCTCTCCAAGCACTCCAACAAGCCGGTGGAGCAGGTGCGCGAGGACATCGAGCGCGACAAGATCCTCACCGCCGAGGAGGCCCTGGAGTACGGCCTCGTCGACCAGATCATCTCCACCCGCAAGACCTCGCTGACCTCCTGAGGCCGGCACCCTCCGAGGCGGGGCGCGCATCCTGCGTGCGCGCTCCGCTCCGGGTCGTCGGCGGCCTCCGCAACGGCATCTGTTCGGTATCAATTCGCCCAGGGCGTAGGGCAGACCCGGCGAAGAGGACGGAATCAGGGGCCCGGCAGAGTACCGTCGGATAGCGAGACCGATCGCCGTCGGCGTTGACGGTCCACAGCACCAGGCCCCGGAACTTCTGCGGGGCCCCTGGCGAAGGGGAAGCACCTCGTGGCACGCATCGGAGACGGTGGCGACCTGCTCAAGTGCTCGTTCTGCGGCAAGTCGCAGAAGCAGGTGAAGAAGCTGATCGCCGGCCCAGGCGTGTACATCTGCGACGAGTGCATCGACCTGTGCAACGAGATCATCGAGGAGGAACTCGCCGAGACCTCCGAGGTGCGCTTCGAGGAGCTGCCGAAGCCGCGGGAGATCTACGAGTTCCTGGACCAGTACGTGGTCGGCCAGGACCTCGCCAAGAAGGCGCTGTCGGTGGCGGTCTACAACCACTACAAGCGCGTCCAGGCCGGCGAGGCGGGCCGCAGCGGCGGCAACGGCCGCGAGGACGCCATCGAGCTGGCCAAGTCCAACATCCTGCTGCTGGGCCCCACCGGCTCCGGCAAGACGCTGCTGGCGCAGACCCTGGCCCGGATGCTCAACGTGCCGTTCGCGATCGCGGACGCCACCGCGCTGACCGAGGCCGGGTACGTCGGCGAGGACGTCGAGAACATCCTGCTCAAGCTGATCCAGGCGGCCGACTACGACGTCAAGAAGGCCGAGACCGGGATCATCTACATCGACGAGATCGACAAGGTCGCGCGCAAGAGCGAGAACCCGTCGATCACCCGGGACGTCTCCGGCGAGGGCGTGCAGCAGGCGCTGCTGAAGATCCTGGAGGGCACCACCGCCTCGGTGCCGCCGCAGGGCGGGCGCAAGCACCCGCACCAGGAGTTCATCCAGATCGACACCACCAACGTGCTGTTCATCGTCGGCGGCGCGTTCGCCGGCCTGGAGCGGATCATCGAGGGCCGGGCCGGCGCCAAGGGCATCGGCTTCGGCGCCAACATCCGCTCCAAGCGGGAGTCGGACGCCAGCGACCACTTCCGCCAGGTGATGCCCGAGGACCTGGTGAAGTTCGGCATGATCCCCGAGTTCATCGGCCGGCTGCCGGTGATCACCAGCGTCCACAACCTGGACCGCGAGGCGCTCCTGCAGATCCTCACCGAGCCGAAGAACGCGCTGGTCAAGCAGTACCGCAAGCTCTTCGAACTGGACGGCGTGGAGCTGGAGTTCTCCCGGGACGCGCTGGAGGCGATCGCCGACCAGGCGATCCTGCGCGGCACCGGCGCGCGCGGTCTGCGGGCCATCATGGAGGAGGTGCTGATGTCCGTGATGTACGAGGTGCCCTCGCGTCAGGACGTCGCCCGCGTGGTGGTCACCGGGGACGTGGTCTCCAAGCACGCCATCCCCACCCTCGTCCCGCGCGACATGATCAAGCGCGAGCGACGCGAGAAGAGCGCCTGACCCGCGCCCGCCGCATCCGCAAGGGCCCCGCACCGACCGGTGCGGGGCCCTTCGGCGTCTCCCGGTGCCCGGAGGGTCACCGGCGGTTCCCGGTGGACTACTTGGGGACCTCGGCGACCGCGCGCAGGTCGCGGGTGTCGGCGGCGAGCTTGTCCAGGTCCGGCTGGGCGCTCGGGTCGGCCACCGTCATGACCATCACCAGGCCGCTGCTGTCGGCCCAGGCGCAGATGCCCATCGTGGTCCCGGCCTCGCCCTCGCCGCCGACGACGGTGGCGCACTCCATCGCGCCGCCCTTGGGGCCGGCGTCCACCACGTGCCGGTTGTCGAGCTTGCGACCGGTGGACGCCATGCCCTGGAACGCCTGGTTCAGTTCCTGCTTCGGCGCCAGGACCTTGCCGTAGCCCCCGAACACGACCAGCTGAGGGTCCGACTGCGCGTTCTGGTAGAGGGCGCCCACCCCGGTGGGGCTCCAGTTGCCGTCGCCCTTGCCGAAGCTGGAGGTGAGCCCCTTCTCCAGGGTGTCGGCGACCTGGGGGTCGTCGCTCTGGCGCAGGTCCTTGAACGTGGCCGGCAGGACGATCTTCTGGGTGCCCGCGCTGCTGGCGACGTCGTAGACGAAGTAGGCGAGCGCGCCGCCGCCCAGCAGCACGAAGGCGCCGACGACGCCGAGCACGGTCCAGAGCGTCTTGCGGGACTTGCGCGGCGGCGGCACCGGCGGGTACGCGCCGTACCCGGGGTAAGCGCCCGGCTCGCCGACCGGCGGGTAGCCGGGCGGGGGGCTCTGCGGCGGGATGCCGCCGTAGCCCGGCGGGGCCGGCGGGGGCGGCGGTGCGTCGTGTCCCGGCTGCGGCGGGGGGCCGTAGGGGTTCTGCTCGGTCACGCGAGGCCTCTCTGATGGCGATGCCCGGGTGCCGCCCGGCGCGGCCGGCGGCGGCGGGGACGTGGTGGTGACGTGGCGGGGCGGTGCCCCGGTTACTTGGCGACGACCATGGCGTCGCGGATCGCCCGGGTCCTGTCCGCGGCCTGGGCCGGGGTGAGGCCCTGGCCGCCGCCGGTCAGGCTGATCTTGCTGAAGGTGATCCGGCCGGTGGTGGACTTGTCCGCCCACACGCAGACCGTGGGCCCGGCCTTGCCCGCGATGACGCTGGCCACGCCGCAGGCGAGCTTCGCCGAGGAGCTGTGGCCGTCCTGCGCCGGGAAGTCCGTCAGCGGCGTGGACCAGGTCAGCCCGCCGCTGTCCTTCTTCGAGTCGTCGATGATCTGGCCGGGGTCGTTGAGCTCCCCGTAGACGCCGACCACGGAGAGCGTGTCGAGCGCGTCGGAGCCCTTGCTGTAGCTGGCCACCAGCACGTTGAGGTTCTTGCCGAACTTCGCCGCCTCGGGCTTGGCCGGGTCGACGGCCTCCTCCTTGGCCGACTTCTGGGTGTAGCCGTCCGGCAGCGACTGCGGCGCGGAGATCTTGTACTGGCCGCCCTGGTCGTCGCCGAGGAACTTCCACGCGGCGAAACCGCCGCCGCCCAGCACCAGTGTGCCCACGACCAGGCCGACCACCAGGCCGGTCCGGCCCTTCTTCGGCGGCGGCGGGTAGCCCGGCTGGCCCGGCTGGCCGTACGGGGCCTGCGGCGGGTAGCCGTACGGGGGCTGCGGGGCGCCGTACGGCTGCTGCGGGGCGCCGTAGGGCGGCTGGGGAGCGCCGTAGGGCTGGCCGTCCTGCGGCGGGTAGCCGTACTGGGGCGGCTGCTGCGGGGCGCCGTAGGGCGGCGGCGGTTGCGGCGGGCCGTACGGGGGCTGACCCCCGTACGGCTGAGGCTGTCCCTGCGGTTGTCCCTGCGGATACTGCTGGCCCTGGCCGTACATCTGCGTCCGTGCTCCCCCGCCGCACCCGCGGCCTGTCGTCGTGTCGTCCCGGGGTCCGTGCGGACACCGGACGAGTGCCCGGGAACGGTACCGTACGGTGTCCTCCGCCGAGCCGTTCGGGCGGGTCGCGTCCGCGCGGAGAAAGCGGTTCGTAACACGGGCCTGCGGTTACGTAAACTGTGCGTCGTGACCGACACGACGAACCAGCACCCCGTGAGCACCTTTGCCGGGGACGAAGCAGCCACTCTCCCGACGACCTACACCCCCGCGGACGTAGAGGGCGAGCTGTACGAGCGCTGGGTAGAGCGTGGCTACTTCACCGCGGACGCCAAGAGCGACAAGCCCCCGTTCACCATCGTCATCCCCCCGCCGAACGTGACCGGCAGCCTGCACCTGGGCCACGCCTTCGAGCACACGCTGATCGACGCGCTGGTCCGCCGCAAGCGGATGCAGGGCTACGAGGCGCTGTGGCAGCCCGGAATGGACCACGCCGGCATCGCCACCCAGAACGTGGTCGAGCGCGAGCTCGCCAAGGAGGGCAAGTCCCGCCACGACCTGGGCCGGGAGGCCTTCGTCGAGCGCGTCTGGAAGTGGAAGGCGGAGTCCGGCGGCCAGATCTCCGGCCAGATGCGTCGCCTGGGCGACGGCGTGGACTGGTCCCGCGAGCGGTTCACCATGGACGAGGGCCTGTCCCAGGCCGTCCAGACCATCTTCAAGAAGCTCTTCGACGACGAGCTGATCTACCGGGCCGAGCGCATCATCAACTGGTGCCCGCGTTGCCTGACCGCCATCTCGGACATCGAGGTGGAGTACCAGGACGACGACGGCGAGCTGGTCTCGATCCGCTACGGCGAGGGTGACGCCTCGATCGTCGTCGCCACCACCCGCGCCGAGACGATGCTGGGCGACACCGCGGTCGCCGTCCACCCGGACGACGAGCGCTACCGCCACCTGGTCGGCACCGAGATCGAGCTGCCGTTGACCGGCCGTCGGGTCCCGGTGGTGGCCCTCGCCCCCGTCGACCCGGAGTTGGGGCCCGGGGCCGGC
>NZ_JBHWIJ010000058.1:12104-23164 GCF_042732255.1 Kitasatospora sp. NPDC059803
GGCCCGGATATGTGGGTGCGGTGCCCGGCCCGAGGGATCCGGGTGGCCGCCTACGCCCACGTCGACCCGGAGTTCGGCACCGGCGCCGTCAAGGTGACGCCCGCGCACGACCCGAACGACTTCGAGATCGGCCAGCGGCACGGCCTGCCCTCGGTCGCCGTCATGGACGAGCACGCGGTCATCACCGTGCACGGCCCGTTCCTCGGCCTGGACCGGCTGGAGGCCCGCTCGGCGATCGTCGCCGCACTGCGTGCCGACGGCCGGATCGTCGCCGAGAAGCGCCCGTACGTCCACTCGGTCGGCCACTGCTCGCGCTGCAAGACCACCATCGAGCCGCGGCTGTCCATGCAGTGGTGGGTCAAGGTCGGCCCGCTCGCGAAGGCCGCCGGCGACGCGGTCCGCGACGGCAAGGTCAAGATCCACCCGCAGGAGATGGAGAAGCGCTACTTCGACTGGGTCGACAACCTGCACGACTGGTGCATCTCGCGCCAGCTGTGGTGGGGCCACCGCATCCCGGTCTGGTACGGCCCGAACGGCGAGGTCGTCTGCGTCGGTCCGGACGAGCAGCCGCCCACCGGCGAGGGCTGGCACCAGGACAACGATGTCCTGGACACCTGGTTCTCCTCCGGGCTGTGGCCGTTCTCCACGCTCGGCTGGCCGGAGCAGACCGAGAGCCTGGCGAAGTTCTACCCGAACTCCGTCCTGGTCACCGGCTACGACATCCTGTTCTTCTGGGTCGCCCGGATGATGATGTTCGGTCTCTACGCGATGGACGGCACCCCGCCGTTCCACACCATCGCGCTGCACGGCATGGTCCGTGACCAGAACGGCAAGAAGATGTCGAAGTCCTTCGGCAACGTGGTCAACCCGCTGGACTGGATGGACAAGTACGGTTCGGACGCGCTGCGCTTCACGCTGGCGCGCGGTGCCAACCCGGGCGTCGACGTGCCGATCGGCGAGGACTGGGTCCAGGCGGCCCGCAACTTCGCCAACAAGATCTGGAACGCCACCCGCTTCGCGCTGATGAACGGCGCCACCGTCGAGGGCCCGCTGCCCGCGCCGGAGGAGCTGACCGCGACCGACCGCTGGATCCTGTCGCGCCTGAACAGCACCGTCGCCGAGGTGGACGCGCTGTACGAGGACTACCAGTTCTCCAAGCTGTCCGAGGCGCTGTACCACTTCGCCTGGGACGAGGTCTTCGACTGGTACGTCGAGCTCTCCAAGACCACCCTGGCCAAGGGCGGCCCGCAGGCCGACGCCGCGCGCCGGGTGCTCGGCGAGGTCCTGGACGTCACGCTGCGGCTGCTGCACCCGATCGTGCCCTTCGTCACCGACACCCTGTGGACCACGCTCACCGGCGCCGAGTCGCTGGTCATCGCCGACTGGCCGACGGACAGCGGTTACCGCGACGCCGAGGCCGAGGCCGAGATCGCCACGCTGCAGCAGGTGGTCACCGAGGTCCGCCGGTTCCGCTCGGACCAGGGCCTCAAGCCGGGCCAGCGCGTCCCGGCGAAGCTGGAGCTGGACGGCACCGTGCTGGCCGTCCACGAGGACGCGATCCGCTCGCTGCTGCGGCTGACCGTCCCCGAGGAGGGCTTCGCGGCCACCGCCTCGCTCCCGGTCGCCGGCGCCACCGTCGCGCTCGACCTCTCCGGCACCATCGACGTCGCGGCGGAGCGCAAGCGCCTCGCCAAGGACCTCGCGGCCGCCGAGAAGGAGAAGGCGCAGACCACGGCCAAGCTCGGCAACGAGGCGTTCCTCGCCAAGGCGCCGGACGAGGTGGTCGCCAAGATCCGGGGCCGTCAGGAGGCCGCCGAGGCCGACATCGCCCGGATCACCGCCCAGCTCGCGGCGCTGCCGCAGGGCTGAGCCCGCACCGGTCCGTGAGGGGCCGCACTCCGCGACGCGCGGGGTGCGGCCCCTCCGGCGTTTCCGGGCGGCTCGGCCGGGCGCGGCGGCGGTGTTCTTTTTGCTACGCCTAATAGCCCATCAACATTGCTCCCTTCCGGCGAATATTCATCCTGGACCGGGTGAGGTCCTATTCCTTCCGAATTCATTCCGGTCTTGCCCGCGCGGGTTCGCGGAAGTTTGCAGGTCGGATGTGTACGGTGTGCACGGAGTTTCTGACGGGTGTTTCTGCTGAGCGTTCCTGCTGAGCCGACGGACGGGAGGGCATGGCGTGGTGGTGACCGAGGAATTGGCCGGCGAACTGCCTGCCGAGGCGGTGGAGGAGGCCAAGGCCAGGGCGGCGACCCTGCTGCTGGCGTTCCGTCATGGCAACCAGCTCGCCTTCGACCACGAGCTGGACCTGCTCCTCGCCGAGCGGGCCGAGCGCGAGGTGACCACCCTGCTCGCCTGGATCGCCGCCGAGGCCGTCCGCAAGGCGTACGCGCCCGAGGTCGGCGACCGGGTGCTGCGGGCGATGGCCCGGCGTGCCCCGGCCGACAACGGCGCGGTCGCGGTGGACGAGGAGAGTGCGGACGCCGCCCGGCTGATCGAGGCGGTGGCCGCCGGCGAGGTGGCCGAGGTGCGCGGCCTGGTCGCCTCGACCGCCGACACCACCTTCCTGCTCGGCGGTCTGCTCCAGGGCGTCGCGATGATGCTGCCGCTGCTGCCCGAGGGCGAACTGGCCGAGATCACGGCCGAGTTGCGCCGCCGGCACGGCGGGCCCGCGGCCCACGTCCCGGAGGCCCGGGCCGGGGTCTGAACCCCGGTCCGGGGAGGGGCGTCACGGCATGGCGTGCAGGTGCGCGCCGATGGTGCCCGCGACCGGGTTGCCCGCCTTGGCGTCCCAGTTGGTCGACCAGGTCATCGCCCCGCCGATGCCCGGCCAGGTGGTGTCGGGCTTGTAGCTGCCGCAGTTGGTGCCGGCGGCCAGGCAGTCCAGCGCGTTGTCGACCACGCTCGGGCTGACGTACCCGCCGCCCGCCGCGCTGGTGGAGGCCGGCACCCCGAGCCCCACCTGGTCGGGCCGCAGCCCGCCCTTGAGCTGGATGCAGGCCAGCCCGGTGAGGAAGTCCTCGGTGCCCTGCGAGTAGACGTTGCCGTCGCAGCCGTTCATCGCACCGGAGTTGTAGTACTGCATGTTGACGATGGTGAGGATGTCCTTCACGTTCAGCGCCAGCTTGAAGTACTCCATGCCGGTCGACTGCATGTCGATGGTCTGCGGCGCCATGGTGAGGACGAACCCGCTGCCGCTCTTCGCCGCCAGCGCGTGCAGCGCCTGGCCCAGGTAGACGGCGTTGACGCCGTTCTCCAGGTCGATGTCGATCCCGTCGAAGCCGTAGCCCTGCATCAGCGCCCGGGCGGTGTCGGCGAAGTTGGCCGCCGAGGTCGGGTCGCTCACCGACACCGTGCCGTTCTGCCCGCCGACCGAGAGCACCACCTTCTTGCCGGCCGCCCGCTTGGCCGCGATGTCGGCCTTGAACTGGGCGTCGGTGTAGCCGCCGAGGCGGGAGGAGAGGGCGGGGTCCAGGGTGAAGCCCAGCCCGCCCGGCGTGCTGGTGGCGTCGGCGAAGGAGACCGCGATGATGTCGTAGGCGGCCGGGACGTCGCTGATCCGCTGGACGGTGGCGCCGTTGTCGAAGTTCTGCCAGTAGCCGGTCAGGATGTGCTTGGGCAGGCCGGGCGGCTTGCCGGTCGAGGTGGCGGTCGGGCTGCCGGTGCCGGTGTCCGTGGGGGAGGGGCTGCCGGTGCCGGTGGGGCTCGGGGACGTGGTGGCGGTCGGGCTCTGGGAGGGCTGCGGGCCGCCCGGGCCGATCAGTGAGACGTCGTCGGCGAGGAAGGCGGGCTGCCCGTACCAGCCGTGCAGGTAGACGGTGACGCTGGTGGTGCCCGGGCCGGTGGTGAAGCCGGTGCTCAGCTGGGCCCAGCCGGTGGAGTTCGTCCAGGTGCCGGGGTCGGTGCCGCCGGTGCCGCGGGCACCCAGGTAGACGTACGAGCCCTGGACCCAGGAGCTCAGCGTGTACGTCGAGGAGGGCTGCACGGCGACGGTCTGGGTGCACTCGCCGGTGTCGCCCGAGCCGGGGGTGGACTGCAGGGCGTAGCGGCCGGAGTGCGCGGTCGTGCTCTGGACGGCGCCGTTGCCACAGGACCAGCCGGACAGCGTGCCGGTCTCGAAGCCGCCGTTGGTGATCAGGTCGGGGTCGGCGGCCTGGGCGCCGGTGCCGGTGGCGAGGGCGAGCCCGCTCAGGCCGAGGGCGACGGCGCAGGCCCCGGCGAGCAGGGTGTGGGCGGCGCGTGGGCGCCGGTGTCGGGCAGGTGGCATGACTCCATCTCCTGTGGGGGAGGCCCGGCGGCGCGCCTGGGGTGGGGGTGGAGCGCCGTCCGGGGTGTCGATGGTGCGCGTGCGGGAGCTACCGACAACTCAAGTCCCTGTCGGGGAAGGAGACTTGACTCACAAGGTGGAGTAGACCAATCTGGCTGTCAAGAGGGCGCTAGGCGGCCGACGGCCGTGCCGTGGAGTCGGCTGCTGCGGTGCCGAATGCTCCGGCGTCGGCTGCTCCGGTCTCCGCTGCTCCGGGCTCGGCCGGCTCGGCGACCGCGGCGGTGAGCGCGGCGATCCGCGCCGAGGCCAGGCCGTCGCCGTACGGGCTCGGGGTGGCCGCGAGCCGGGCGAGCCGCTCGGGGGTGTCGGCCAGCCAGGCCCGGGCCAGCTCGCCCAGGTCCTCGTCGGGGCCCACCAGCGCGGCGAAGCCCGCCGCCACCGCCTCCGGACGCTCGGTGGAGCGGCGCACCACCAGCAGCGGGCGGCCGAGTACGGTGCACTCCTCCTGCACGCCGCCGGAGTCGGAGACCAGCAGCGCGGCGTGGCTCGCCAGACCCAGGAAGTCGGCGTACCCGACCGGCCCGGTGACGGCCAGGCGCTCCAGCAGGGCGTCCAGTGCGAAGCGCTCGACGGCGGCCCGGGTGCGCGGGTGCATCGGGAACAGCACCGGGGTGCCCGCCCGGGCGATCCGGTCCAGTTCGGCCAGCACGGCGCCCAGCGCCTCGGCGGTGTCGGTGTTCTCCGGGCGGTGCACGGTGGCCAGCACGTAGCCGTCCGGGCGCAGCCCGTGCGCGGCGAGCAGCGCGGCGCGGTCGGCCGCGGCCGGCAGCTGACGGCGGACCACCTCGACGACGGTGTTGCCGGTGAGCGCGATCCGCTCCTCGGCGAGGGCCTCGGCGCGCAGGTTGGCGACGTTGTCCCCGGTGGCGGCGCAGAGCAGGTCGGAGACGTGGTCGACCATCACCCGGTTGTGCTCCTCGGGCATCGCCCGGTCGAAGCTGCGCAGCCCGGCCTCGACGTGCACCAGCGGGATCTCCCGGGCGTTGGCGGCCAGCGCCCCGGCGAGGGTGGCGTTGGTGTCGCCCTGGACGACGACGGCGGCGGGGCGGTCCTCGGCGAAGGCGGCGTCCAGCTGGCCGAGGGACTGGGCGATCTGGCCGGCCCGGGGGCGCCCGCCGACGCCGGTGAGCAGCTCGGGGCGGGGCAGGTCGAGGTCGCGCAGGAAGCGGCCGGACATCGCCTCGTCCCAGTGCTGGCCGGTGTGCACCAGGCGGGTGGCGTCGCCGAGTTCGTGGATCAGCGGGGCGAGCTTGACCAGTTCGGGGCGGGTGCCCAGGACGACGGCGACGCTGGCGGGGGGAAGGCACATGCTCATGGGGAGGCTCCGAGGGGGTGGGGCAGCTCAGGGCTCGGGCGCGGGGCTCAAGCGCGGGGCTCAGGACTGAGACTCAGGACTCAAGGGCGGTGGGGGAGCCGAGGGCGACCTTCTCGGCGTTGCGCCGGGTCTTGGCCCAGCCGTTGCGGCCGAGCAGCATCCGGACGGCGGCCCGGGTGGCGACCACGAAGAGGTGGTAGGCGTAGAGCCAGATCAGGACGCCCCAGAGCAGTCCGGTGAGCCGGCCGCGGTCGGGGTGGACGAGTCGGCGGTAGGCGAAGCCCCAGAACACCATCGGCAGGGTGGCGACCGCGAAGGCGAGCAGCATCCACGGGCCGAACCTGACGTGGAAGTCGGCGGTCTCGGCGGGGAAGAGCACCAGCCCGGCCGCCGTGATCCCGAGCGAGAGCGGGAACAGCAGGACCAGCAGCACGCAGACGACGGGCTGCAGGAAGGTGTACAGCACCTCGGCCTTGCCGGACCAGGTGTAGAAGGGGGAGCGCAGCACCCGGCCGGTGTAGCGCAGGCACTGCATGTTGCCCTGGGCCCAGCGGGTGCGCTGGGTGAGGAAGCGGCGCAGCGAGATCAGGCCCTCCTGGGAGACCTGGGTCTCGGTGACGTGGGTGAGCCGCCAGCCGGCCAGGCGCAGGTCGAGGCCGGACTCGTAGTCCTCCAGCAGGGCGCGCTCGGGCCAGGGGCGGCCGGCCCGGCCCTCCTCGGCGGTGAGCGAGTCGAGGGCGGTGAGGCGGACGAACTGGCCGTTCCCGCCGAGGCCGACGCTGCCGGTGCGGCGGCGCAGCAGCTGCATGCCGGCGTTGTTGGCCTGGAACTCGACGTCCTGCATCCGGACCAGGGCGCGGGCGAACGCGTTGGCGGCCCGGCCGCGGCCGGGCAGCGGGAGTTCGTCGTCGGCGTTGCGCATCCGCACGCCGATCTGGACGGCGCCGGTGTCGGGGCGGCCGAGCGCCTTGCCGTTGCAGACCTGGGGGAGGGTGCCGGGGTCGAGCCGTCCGTCGGCGTCGACGACGCCGATCACCACGCGGGAGCGGTCGGTGTCCTCGGGCAGCCAGGCGGTGACCTCGCGGTAGGCGGCGTTGAGGGCGGCGCCCTTGCCGATCCGGGCGTGCGGGCGGCGGCGCTGGACGAGGTGGACGCGGTCGTCGTGGGCCGCGGCGGCGAGGACGAGGTCGCGGGTGGCGTCCTCGCTGTCGTCGTCGATCACCCACAGGTGGGCCTCGGGCGCACTGGCGCGCAGGCCGGCCAGGGTCTGGGTGACCACGGCCTCCTCGTCGCGGCAGGGGATCACCAGGTGCCACTGGAAGGCGGCCGGGTCGCCGGGTTCGGCGGGCCGGTTGTGCCGGAAGGCGTGCCGGGAGCCGGCCCAGTACAGGAGGAAGCGTCCGAAGACGAAGGCCATGTAGCCGACGAGCGCCAGTGAGACCAGTCCGGCGAACCAGACGACGGCGTCCTGGCGGAGCACGATCCAGTCGTGCAGAGCGTCGGGCATGGCGTAGTACTCCTCGTGATCAAAGGCGGCGCGGCTCCAGGGGGTGCGAATCGATGCTTCGTCGCGGTTCAAATTCGCCAAAGAGATAGTAAAGGGGGCAAATTGGAAACTCCGACCAAAGTGGTCGTTCTCACCCCGTGAGGACGGCCCGCCAACCCTCCGTAGACTGTGGTCGTGAGCGACAAGGCCGACCCGAACCCGTACACCCTCCGCCCCGCCGACGGCGACACCGACGACACCCTGCGCGATGTCGAGGTGGAGCTCTCCAAGCGCTGGCCGGAGAACAAGCTGGAGCCCTCGCTCGACCGGATCGAGGCGCTGATGGACATCCTGGGCCAGCCCCAGCGGTCCTTCCCCTCCATCCACATCACCGGGACCAACGGCAAGACCTCCACCGCCCGGATGATCGAGCAGCTGCTCAACACCTTCGAACTGCGCACGGGCCGCTACACCAGCCCGCACGTGGAGAGCGTCACCGAGCGGATCACCCTGGACGGCGCCCCGATCACCCCCGAGCGCTTCGTCGAGGTCTACCGCGACATCGAGCCGTACGTGCAGATGGTCGACGCGGCGCAGCCGGTGCCGATGTCCTTCTTCGAGGTGCTGACCGGCATGGCCTACGCCGCCTTCGCCGACGCCCCCGTGGACGTCGCCGTGGTCGAGGTCGGCATGGGCGGCTCCTGGGACGCCACCAACGTCATCGACGCCGCCGTCGCCGTGATCACCCCGATCGGGCTGGACCACACCGACAAGCTCGGCGAGACCACCGGCGAGATCGCGGTCGAGAAGTCCGGGATCATCAAGTCCGGTGCCGTCGCCGTCGTCGCCCAGCAGCAGCTGGACGCCGCCCAGAACATCCTGCGGCGCGCCGTCGAGGTCGACGCCACGGTGGCCCGCGAGGGCATGGAGTTCGGCGTGATCCGCCGTGAGCTCGGCGTCGGCGGCCAGCTGGTGACGCTGCGCGGGCTCGGCGGCGAGGAGTACGAGGACGTCTTCATCCCGCTGCACGGCGAGCACCAGGCGCACAACGCGGTGCTGGCGCTGGCCGCGGTCGAGGCCTTCTTCGGCGTCGGCGGCGCCCGCGGCGGGCAGCTCGACGTGGACAAGGTCCGCCAGGCCTTCTCCGGCGTCTCCTCGCCCGGCCGGCTGGAGGTCGTCCGCCGCAGCCCCACGATCATCCTGGACGCCGCGCACAACCCGCACGGCGCCCGCGCCACCGTCGCCGCCCTCGGCGAGTCCTTCGGCTTCACCCGGCTCGTCGGCGTGATCGGCACCTCCGGGGACAAGGACGTGGCCGGCGTGCTGGAGGCCTTCGAGCCGGTCCTCGCCGAGGTCGTCATCACCCAGAACTCCACCCACCGCGCGATGGACGTCGACGAGTTGGCGGCGCTGGCCGTCGACATCTTCGGCGAGGACCGCGTCCAGGTCGAGCCCCGGCTCGACGACGCCATCGCGGCCGCCGTCACCCTCGCCGAGGAGGAGGGCGACCTCGGCGGCGCCGGGGTGCTGGTCACCGGTTCGGTCATCACGGTGGGCGAGGCCCGCCTGCTGCTCGGGAGGAAGTGACATGAGGACCCTCTGCTCCTCGACCCTGATCGGCGAGGCTCTCCTGGCGATGTTCGCCGCGCTGGTCGCGATGCAGCTGTCGAGCGTCTCCACGGCCACGATCTGGATCGTCACCGGGATCGTCATGGCGCTGTGCATCGCGCTCTGCGGCATGATCAACCGCCCTGGGGCGGTGGCCGTCGGCTGGGCGCTGCAGATCGGCCTGATCGCCAGCGGCTTCATCCTGCCGACCATGTTCGGCCTCGGTGTGGTCTTCGCCGGCCTGTGGTGGTGCTCGGTGCACTACGGCCGCAAGGTGGACGAGTTCAAGGCCGCCCGGGCCGCCGCCGAGGCGGCTGCCGTACCGGTCTAGGGCCCGGACCGGCGGGCCGACACGCCGCACACGCAAGGTAATCTCTGCCGTGTCGGCTCCCGCCCGTCGGCCCGACTGCCTTGCCGTACCGAATCCCCAGGAGACGCACCGTGTCCCAGCGCACTCTCGTCCTGCTCAAGCCCGACGCCGTCCAGCGTGGCCTGGCCGGCGAGATCATCAGCCGCATCGAGCGCAAGGCCGGCTGGCGGCTCACCGCCGTCGAGCTGCGCACCTTCGACCGGGCGACGCTGGAGCAGCACTACGCGGAGCACGTCGGCCGCCCGTTCTACGAGCCGCTGCTGGAGTTCATGACCTCCGGTCCGTCGATCGCCCTGATCGTCGAGGGCGAGGAGGTCGTCCGCGGCATCCGGATGCTGGCCGGTGCGACCAACCCGCTGGAGGCCGGGGCCGGCACCATCCGCGGCGACTACGCGACGATCACCCGCGAGAACCTGATCCACGCCTCGGACTCCCCGGAGTCGGCCGAGCGCGAGATCAAGATCTTCTTCCCGGCGCACGCCTGAGTCCAGCCGGGCGACACGCCCGAGGGACCTTGGCACTGCCCCGGTCGGGACCATTGGCCCGGCCGGGGCACTTTTATCGTGAAATAAGCAACCAGAGGTGCCGACACGGCGTCCCAATGCCCGGAGAAGCGAACACGCTCCGGACAATGGACGGTATGCCCCGCATCGACGTCCGTGCCGCGCCGCGTGACTACGATGGACGCGACTCAAGGGCCCGGTAAGGCAGCTCAGCTGGCTCCGCCCGAGCGTGGGCGCGCTCTCGTCCAACCCCCCTATGAACTCCGAGCCCGGGAAGGCAACCACACCCCATGGCGAGCAACCTGTCGTTCATCGGCCGCGACTTGGCGATCGACCTTGGAACTGCCAACACGCTGGTGTACGTCAGGGGCAAGGGGATCGTCCTCAACGAGCCGTCCGTCGTCGCGGTGAACACCAACACCGGCGGCATCCTGGCGGTCGGTGCCGAGGCGAAGAAGATGATCGGCCGGACGCCGGGCAACATCGTCGCCATCCGCCCGCTCAAGGACGGCGTGATCGCCGACTTCGAGATCACCGAGCGGATGCTCCGCTACTTCATCCTCAAGATCCACCGCCGCCGCTACCTCGCCCGCCCCCGGGTCGTGGTCTGCGTGCCCTCCGGCATCACCGGAGTCGAGCGCCGCGCCGTGATCGAGGCCTCCTCGCAGGCCGGCGCCCGCCAGGTGCACATCATCGAGGAGCCGATGGCCGCCGCCATCGGCGCCGGGCTGCCCGTCCACGAGGCCACCGGCAACATGGTCGTCGACATCGGCGGCGGCACCACCGAGGTCGCGGTCATCTCCCTCGGTGGCATCGTCACCGCCCAGTCCATCCGGGTCGCCGGCGACGAGCTGGACAATGCGATCGTCCAGCACATCAAGAAGGAGTACTCGCTGCTCCTCGGCGAGCGCAGCGCCGAGCAGATCAAGATGAGCATCGGCAGCGCCTTCGGCCTGGAGGGCGAGAAGGACGAGCACGCCGAGATCCGCGGCCGCGACCTGGTCAGCGGCCTGCCCAAGACCGTGGTCATCTCCGCCGCCGAGGTCCGCGAGGCCATCGACGAGCCGGTCAACTCGATCATCGACGCCGTGAAGACCACCCTCGACCAGTGCCCGCCCGAGCTGGCCGGCGACGTGATGGACCGCGGCATCGTGCTCACCGGCGGCGGCGCCCTGCTGCGCGGCCTCGACGAGCGGCTGCGCCGCGAGACCGGCATGCCGATCCACATCGCCGAGAACCCGCTCGACTCGGTCGCGCTCGGCTCCGGCAAGTGCGTCGAGGAGTTCGAGGCGCTCCAGCAGGTACTGGACGCCTCCCCGCGCCGTTAGCACCACCGAGACATCCGACACTCAACTGAACGGGCGGGGGGGGGGGGCCCCCCCCCCGCGCGCGGCGCGCCCCCGCGCGCGGCCCGCGCGCAGCCCCGCGGGGGGCCCCCGCGAGGGCCCGCC
>NZ_JBHWIJ010000058.1:23174-34254 GCF_042732255.1 Kitasatospora sp. NPDC059803
TAGGTATTCGGGGGGGGGCGCCGCGCCCCCTCGAGCACGCGCGCGCCCCCGATCAGCTTCGAAGGGGCAGTACCAGCACCGTGAGGGACACACGAGAGAGCCGGCTGCTGCTCATCCTGCTGGTGGCCGTCGCCTTCGCACTCGTCACCGTGGACATCAAGGGCGGTGAGAGCTCCCCCCTCGGCGGTGCCCGACACGCCGCCGCCAGCGTCCTCGGCCCGGTCGAGCGCGGCGCCGCCACCGTCGTCGACCCGGTCGCCGACACCGTCCGGGCCTTCCGCGACGCCGCCTCCAACAACGGCCGCACCGACGAGCTCGCCCGCGAGAACACCGAACTGCGGCAGAAGCTCGCCTCCTCCGACATGGCCACCGGGCGCACCAAGCAGCTCGACGACCTGCTGCGCACCGCCGGCGCCGGCGGCTACACCGTCAAGGCCGCCCAGGTCATCGCGATCGGCCCGGCCCAGGGCTTCTCCTGGACCATCACCGTCGACGCCGGCAGCGACGACGGCCTCACCCGTGACATGACGGTGATCAACGGTCAGGGCCTGGTCGGCCGGATCACCACCGTCGCCCCGACCACCGCCACCGTGCTGCTCGCCTCCGACCCCGGCTTCTCGGCCGGCACCCGGCTGGAGGCCTCCGGCGAGATCGGCTTCGCCTCCGGCGGCGGCACCAGCCCGATGAAGGTCTCGCTGCTCAACGGCAAGGCCCAGGTCAAGGCCGGCGACCGGCTGGTCACCTTCGGCTCGCAGAGCGGCCGCCCGTTCGTGCCCGGCGTGCCGGTCGGCAAGGTCGTCGAGGTCGAGGCCACCCCGGGCCAGCTGACCAAGACCATCCTGGTCGAGCCCTTCGTCCAGTTCACCCGGCTGGACCTGGTCGGCGTGGTGGTCGTGCCGCCGCGCGCCGACCCGCGCGACGCCGTCCTGCCGCCGGCCCCGGCCCAGACCCCGGCCGCGCCCGCCGCCCCGCCCGCCAAGCCCACTGGGGGGAACTGAGCCATGCGCCTCGCCCGCATCCCCGTCTCCGCCGGCCTGATCCTGCTCGGCCTGATCCTTCAGGTCAGCGTCTTCGGACGGCTCCAGCTCCCGGGGGCCACCCCGGACATACTGCTGCTCGTCGTGGTCGGCCTGGCCATGGTCTACGGGCCGTCCGGCGGCTGCGTGGTCGGCTTCTCGGCCGGCCTGCTGGCCGACCTCGCGCCGCCCTCCGACCACGCGATCGGCCGCTACGCGCTGGTGCTCTGCCTGATGGGCTACGCCGCAGGGCTGCTGCGCCCGGACCACGGCCGCCAGCGGTCGGTGTCCAGCGCGCTGATGGTGGTGGCCGCCGCGGCGGTCGCCTCCACCCTGCTGTACGCGATGGTCGGCGCCCTGGTCGGCGACACCGCGGCCCGGCACGTCGGCCTCGGCGGCCTGGTGGTCAGCGCCCTGCTGTACGACGTGCTGCTGGCGCCGTTCGTGGTGCCGCTGGTGATGCTGGTCGGCCGCCGCTTCGGGCGCGACCCGGTGACCGCGGCCACCGATGACGACCAGGGCGGCTCCGGCCTGGGCACGCTGGCCCGCTACCGCACCACGCGCGAGGCCTCGTCCGGCCCGTCCTACAAGAAGCGGCGCATGCCCGGCTTCGTCCGGCGCCCGTAACCGGCCCGGCCCCCGACCTCCCGACTTCCCGCATCCTGGAGCGCACGAGACGTGAGCAACATCCCCGAGACCGGCCGTACCCGGCGGGTGACGATCCGTCTGGTGGTGCTGCAGATCCTGGTCCTGTCGCTGCTCGCCACCCTCGGCGGACGGCTGTGGTACCTGCAGATCCGCAACGCCAGCGTCTACACCGCCAAGGCGACCGGCAACCACATCCGCGAGGTGGTCGAACCGGCCGTCCGCGGCGAGATCCTGGACGCCTCCGGGCGGATCCTGGCCGGCAACGAGGCCCGGCTGGTGGTCTCGGTCAGCCGCACCTCGCTGCTGCAGCAGAAGGACGGCGGCAAGGCGGTGCTCGGCCGGCTGGCCGAGGTGCTGGGGATGCCCGCCAAGGACGTGCAGGAGAAGACCCGGCTCTGCGACGCCAAGACCCCGCAGCCCTGCTGGAACGGCTCGCCCTACCAGCCGATCCCGGTCACCAAGGAGGCGACCACCCAGCAGGCGATGCAGATAATGGAGCGCCGCGAGGACTTCCCCGGGGTCACCGCGCAGCCCACCGCCGTGCGCCGCTACACCGGCGCCGAGGGCGCCAACATGGCGCAGGTGCTCGGCTACCTCTCGCCGGTCACCGACGAGGAGGTCAGCAAGACCGCCTCCAAGGCCGGCCTGGACCGCTACCTGCCGGCCGACCAGATCGGCCGGGCCGGCCTGGAGTCGGTGTACGACCGCGACCTGCGCGGCACCGCCGGCATCACCCAGCTGGAGGTGGACAACCTCGGCCGGGTGATCGGCACCGCCGGCACCGCCGCCCCGCAGACCGGCAACAACCTGGTCACCAGCATCGACGCCCGGGTGCAGAAGGTGGTCGAGGACAACCTGGCGCAGGCCATGGCCGACGCCCGGAAGACCTTCGACAAGGTCACCAACCGCAACTACGAGGCCGACTCCGGCGCCGCCGTGGTGATGGACGTCCACACCGGCCGGATCGTCGCGATGTCCAGTGCGCCGACCTACGACCCCAACCTCTGGGTGGGCGGCATCACCGGCAAGGACTACCAGTCGCTGACCAGCAAGGACTCCAACTTCCCGCTGCTGAACCGGGCCATACAGGGTCAGTCCGCCCCCGGCTCGACCTTCAAGGTCGTCTCCACCACCGCCGCCGTCGAGGCCGGCTACTCGCTGGACGGGACGTACGCGTGCCCGAAGAGCATGACCATCGGCGGCCGCGAGTTCAAGAACTTCGAGAGCGAGAACTTCGGCTCCATCTCCCTGGAGAAGGCGCTGGAGGTCTCCTGCGACACCGTCTTCTACGGCCTGGCGTACGACCAGTGGATGAAGGACGGCGGCATCAAGCCGAAGAAGGAGCCGGGCGACTGGTTCTTCAAGACCGCCCACCAGTTCGGCCTCGGCGCCAAGACCGGCATCGACCTGCCCAGCGAGGTCACCGGCCGGGTGCCGGACCGGCAGTGGAAGCAGTCCTTCTACGACAACAACAAGGACGCCTGGTGCGCGCAGGCGCAGAAGGGCGGCACCAGCTTCTCCGACCAGATCGCCAAGGAGAACTGCGTCGACGGCTACCAGATGCGCGCCGGTGACGCCGTCAACTTCGCGATCGGCCAGGGCGACACGCTCGTCACGCCGGTCCAGATGGCCCGGATCTACTCGGCGCTGGCCAACGGCGGCACCTTCTACCGGCCGACCATCGCCAAGGCGGTGATAAGCCCGAGCGGGGACCTCGTCCGCGAGATCGCCCCGCACGAGGACGGCAAGTTCCCCGGCTCCCAGAAGCTGCTGAGCTACATCGACCAGGCCACCGCGGGCGTCATCACCGGCGGTACCGCCGCCTGGAAGTTCTCCGGCGCCGGCTGGCCGCAGAACAAGATCGAGCTGCACGCCAAGACCGGCACCGCCGAGGTCGAGGGCAAGCAGACCACCTCCTGGCTGACCACGTACAGCAAGGACTACGCGGTCGTCATGACGATAAGCCAGGGCGG
This sequence comes from Kitasatospora sp. NPDC059803, assembly GCF_042732255.1. Taxonomy (NCBI): domain Bacteria; kingdom Bacillati; phylum Actinomycetota; class Actinomycetes; order Kitasatosporales; family Streptomycetaceae; genus Kitasatospora; species Kitasatospora sp. NPDC059803. The sequence goes on from NZ_JBHWIJ010000058.1 coordinate 26,812, forward strand.
CACCGGCTCCGGCGGCTCCGGCGACGCGGTTCGCCGGATCTACCAGGCGCTGTACGGCGTCGACGACAAGGGCAACATCGACAACGGCAAGGCGCTGCTGCCCGCGCCGCAGGCCGAACTGCCGAAGTTCAACCCGGACGGCACCGCGATCATCAAGCCGGCGGCCTACACCGTCGACACCGCCAATACCGCCAACACCATCGACACCGTCGGCCCGGTGCAGGCCGTCGCGGGCCCGGGCCTCCTGGCGTCGCCGGACCAGGCGCAGGGTCTGCCCGGCCCGGCGCCGGCCTTCCTGGAACAGGTGCCGGGCGAACCCGCCCCGGCCTCGGCCTTCCTGGACCCGGCGCAGCCGAACGACCGGCCCGCCCCGGGCACCGCGGCCGACGCCGCACTCGAACCGAACCGCGGCCCGGGAAGGGGGCGGGCATGACCTCCTACGGCTCCTACCGGCAGCTGCGGCTGAGCCCGCAGCGCAGCGGGGTCTCCAAGGCCCTGGCCAAGGACTCGCCGCTGTGGCGGCTGGACTGGATACTGCTGCTCGCCGCGCTGGCCCTGTCGCTCGGCAGCTCCCTGCTGGTCTGGTCGGCCACCCGCGGCCGGGACTCGCTCACCCACGGCGACCCGCAGTACTTCCTGTACCGGCACCTGACCAACCTGGTCGTCGGGCTGGTGCTGTGCTCGGTGGTGATAGGGATAGGGAGCCGGCGCTTCCGCACCCTCGTGCCGTTCCTGTACATCGGCGTGATCCTGATGCTGCTCGCCACGCTCAGCCCGCTGGGCTCGACCATCAACGGCGCGCACTCCTGGATCCAGCTGGGCGGCGGCTTCTCCATCCAGCCCGCCGAGTTCGCGAAGCTCGGGATCGTGCTGGCGATGGCGGTCGTGCTGTCCGACCAGGTGGACGCGGGGGAGCGGGAGTACCCCTCGCACCGGGCGGTGTTCCGCGGCCTGGTCTGGGCCTTCCTGCCGATGTGCGTCGTGCTGCTGATGCCGGACGCCGGCTCGGTGATGGTGATGGCCGCGATCGTGCTGGGCATCCTGCTCGGCTCGGGGGCGGCCAACCGCTGGGTGCTCGGGCTGCTGGTGGCGGGCACCGGCGGGTGCGTGGCGATCTGGAAGCTCGGGGTGCTGAGCAAGTACCAGATCGACCGCTTCGCGGCCTTCGCCAACCCGCAACTGGACCCCTCCGGCGTCGGCTACAACACCGCGCAGGCCCGGATCGCGATCGGCTCGGGCGGGCTGACCGGCAAGGGGCTGTTCCACGGGACGCAGACCACCGGGCAGTTCGTGCCGGAGCAGCAGACCGACTTCGTGTTCACGGTGGCCGGAGAGGAACTGGGCTTCGTCGGGGCGCTGGCGATCATCCTGCTGGTCGGCGTGGTGCTGTGGCGGGCCTGCCGGATCGCCCGGCAGGCGACCGACCTGTACGGGACGATCGTGGCCGCGGGGATCATCGCCTGGTTCTCCTTCCAGGCCTTCGAGAACATCGGGATGTGCCTGGGCATCATGCCGGTGGCGGGCATCCCACTGCCGTTCGTCTCCTACGGGGGGTCGTCGATGTTCGCGGTCTGGATCGCGATCGGGCTGCTCCAGGCGGTCCGCAGCCAGCGGCCGATAGCGGCCTGAGCGGACCGTTCGCGCGTCCGTGCGTCCGTCCGCGCGTCAGTTGAGGGCCGGCCTGAGGATCTCTCGGGTCGGCCCTCGGCGTTGCTCAACTTGCTTCTGAGGGTGGGCAGTTGATGCAGGCCGGGGATCTCGTCCCGGTCAGAGCAGGCAGTCGGCGGCGGTGAGCGCCGCGCGGACCTGGTGGGCCAGCTGCTCCTGGACCGGCACCCAGCGGGCGCCGAAGCGGTGGTGCAGCTGACCCAGGCTCTCGGTGACGATGTCGCGGGCCCGGCCCCGGGCCGCCTCCACGGTCGGACCGCCGCTGTCCGCCAGCAGCCGCAGCACCGTCGACGCCACCCGCAGCGGGATCCGGGCCGCGACGATCCCGGCGGTGGTCACCCGGGACACCGTGAGCGGCTCGGCGCACCAGCGGGCCAGCCACTCCTGGGCCACCGACGGGCAGAACTCCAGGGTGAACCCGGCCGCGCGCACCTGTGCGCCGTGCGCCGCCCGGGTGTGCGCGGGCACGTGGGCCAGCAGCCCGGAGAGCTCCTCGGCGCGCTCGCGCAGCGTCCGGGCCGCGGCGCCGACCGCCCGGTCCGCCGCCGGGTGCGGACGGCCGTCGCCGACCGCGTCCACGGCCCACATCGGCACCTCCAGCACGGCCGTCACCCCGCCGTGGCGGCCGGCGTACGACCAGGTGGACAGCTCCGGCTCGTCCGGCAGCGCCCGTGACCGGCCGGCGCCGTCCGCCGAGGGCATCAGATAGGTGCCGGGGAAGGGGCTGGCCCAGCCGACCGCGTCGAAGGGGTCGACGTCCAGCGGGATGCCGGCCCGGCGCACCGAGGAGGCGAAGAGTTCGGGCAGTCCGGGCACCGGAGCGGTCAGCTGGATGAAGGCGCCGCCGAAGTCCACCCCGTGCATCGAGCACTGCAGGAACGGGCGCAGCTCGTCGATCAGGCCGGTCAGCGCCAGGCTCTCCGGCATCGGGGGCCGGCCCGCGTCGGCGGCCGGCAGCAGTTCGGGCTGCTCCTCGAACGAGGGACGGAAGAAGTGCTCGTAGTGCCGGCGCATGGTGAGCGGCCCGTCCAGCCAGCCCGCGTTGAGCGCGGCGCCGTCCGGGTCCAGGCAGAGCAGCAGGTGCCAGGACAGGCCGGGCCGGGTGGGGCGCGCCAGCAGCACCTCGGCCAGCCGCAGGGCGCCGGCCGTGCCGATCGGCTCGTTGGGGTGCGGGCCGCCGACGACCAGCACCGCGCGCGGGCCCCGGTCGACGGACAGCAGCAGCAGCGGGCGCCCGGCCCGCGAGCGGCCCACCTCGCGCAGCCGGCACCGCTCCGGGTGGCGCAGCGCGAGCCGCCGGGCCGCGGCCTCGGCCTGGGCCGGCGCGGGGTAGCGGGCCGCCCGGCTGCCGAGGGGCCGGGGCGGGCGGACCCGCCGGTCGGTGTCGGTCATGGCTCTCCTAGGGCGTGTCCCCTGGGGTGTGTTCGCGCGGCCGCCCGGCTCGTCGGGCCGTCGGGCCGCCGGGGCGCGCGGGGGCGCCGACGGACGCGGCCTGCGGGGCCGGGGGCGAGGCCCTGCGCGCCGGGGACGGGTCGCCGGGGGGAGTCGGCGAGGGGGTCGAGCGTACGGCCCAACTCCCTTGTCCGGAAGGGGTGCAGAGGTCTCTGGCGGGGCCCTGTCAGTACCGCATGGGTGGTCCGGGCATGTCAACGGCGGACGGTGCCGGGCGGCGGGCGCGCACTGCGCGTGCCGGGGCGGGCCGGACCGGGGCGGCCGCGCCGGAGCGCGGGCGGGTGCCCGGCCCGGGCGGGGGGTGAGCCCGGGGGTGAGCCAGCGGGCCTTTCCCCGGATTGGGCTACCCTTGAGGGTCACCCCTCCCCGCCGTCGCCTGCCGATGCGCGCGGCACCGAATCACGTCGTAAGGGTTCCTAGTACATGACTGTCGAATCGGTCTTCCCACGCCTGGAGGCCCTCCTCCCGCACGTCCAGAAGCCGATCCAGTACGTCGGCGGCGAGCTCAACTCGACCGTCAAGGACTGGGACGCCTGCGACGTCCACTGGGCGCTGATGTACCCCGACGCCTACGAGGTCGGCCTGCCCAACCAGGGCGTCATGATCCTCTACGAGGTGCTCAACGAGCGCGAGGGCGTGCTCGCCGAGCGCACCTACAGCGTCTGGCCGGACCTCGAAGCGCTGATGCGCGAGCACGACGTCCCGCAGTTCACCGTGGACGCGCACCGCCCGGTGAAGGCCTTCGACGTGTTCGGCCTGTCGTTCTCCACCGAGCTCGGCTACACCAACATGCTGACCGCGCTCGACCTGGCCGGCATCCCGCTGGAGGCCAAGGACCGCACCGACGAGGACCCGATCGTCCTGGCCGGCGGCCACGCCGCGTTCAACCCCGAGCCGATCGCGGACTTCATCGACTGCGCGGTGGTCGGCGACGGCGAGCAGGCCGTGCTCGACATCACCGAGCTCGTCCGCGGCTGGAAGGCCGAGGGCCGCCCGGGCGGACGCGACGAGCTGCTGCTGCGCCTCGCCCGTACCGGCGGGGTGTACGTGCCGAAGTTCTACGACGTGGAGTACCTGGCCGACGGCCGGATCGGCCGCGTCGTGCCGAACGCCCCGGGCGTGCCGTGGCGGGTGTCCAAGCACACCGTGATGGACCTCGACGAGTGGCCCTACCCGAAGCAGCCGCTCGTCCCGCTCGCGGAGACCGTGCACGAGCGGATGTCCGTGGAGATCTTCCGCGGCTGCACCCGCGGCTGCCGCTTCTGCCAGGCCGGCATGATCACGCGCCCCGTGCGGGAGCGAAGCATCACCGGCATCGGCGAGATGGTGGAGCGCGGGCTGAAGGCGACCGGTTTCGAGGAGGTGGGCCTGCTGTCGCTGTCCAGCGCCGACCACACCGAGATCGGGGACATCGCCAAGGGCCTGGCCGACCGCTACAGCGACGACAAGATCGGCCTGTCGCTGCCGTCCACCCGCGTCGACGCCTTCAACATCGACCTCGCCAACGAGCTGTCCCGCAACGGCCGTCGCTCGGGCCTCACCTTCGCCCCCGAGGGCGGCAGCGAGCGCATGCGCAAGGTGATCAACAAGATGGTGTCGGAGGAGGACCTGATCCGCACCGTCGCCACCGCCTACGGCAACGGCTGGCGCCAGGTGAAGCTGTACTTCATGTGCGGCCTGCCCACCGAGACCGACGAGGACGTGCTCCAGATCGGCGCGATGGCGAAGAACGTCATCCAGAAGGGCCGCGAGGTCACCGGCCAGAACGACATCCGCTGCACCGTCTCCATCGGCGGGTTCGTGCCCAAGCCGCACACCCCGTTCCAGTGGGCCCCGCAGCTGTCCGCCGAGGCCACCGACGCCCGGCTGGCCAAGCTGCGCGACTCGATCCGCGGCGACCGCAAGTACGGCAAGAACATCGGCTACCGCTACCACGACGGCAAGCCCGGCATCGTCGAGGGCCTGCTGTCCCGCGGGGACCGCCGCATCGGCGCCGTCATCCGCGCCGTCTACGAGGACGGCGGCCGCTTCGACGGCTGGCGCGAGCACTTCTCCTACGACCGCTGGATGGCCTCCGCCGAGAAGGGCCTGGCCGGCACCGGCGTCGACGTCGACTGGTACACCACCCGCGAGCGCACCTACGAGGAGGTGCTGCCCTGGGACCACCTGGACAGCGGTCTCGACAAGGACTGGCTCTGGGAGGACTGGCAGGACGCCCTGGAGGAGGTCGAGGTCGACGACTGCCGTTGGACCCCGTGCTTCGACTGCGGCGTGTGCCCGCAGATGGACCTCAAGATCCAGATCGGTCCCACCGGGAAGAAGCTGCTGCCGCTGGCCGTGGTCAACGGGGCTGCCCCGCAGGGCTAGTTGATGGTGCGGGTGGTACGGATGGCGCGGATCGGGCGGGTCCGGGCCGCGTGACGTGCTCGAAGTGACGGATGGAGCCCTCCCCGGGAATCGGGGAGGGCTCCATCCGTTCGCCGAGCGGACGGCGGCCGGGGGCGTCGGGGTGCGGCTGACCAGGGGCGGGACGAGGGGGGTGGCGGGGCGCGTACCCTTTGAGGTGACAGAGTCCGGACAGCGGCGGCAGCCGTCGCGCCGGACGGGGACAACTGACTAAGGACTGAGCGACCCTGGCACGCCGTACGCCCGACGGTCCTCCGCCCGCGCCGACGGTGCAGCGGATCCGTCTCCGCTACACCAAGCGCGGCCGGCTCCGCTTCACCAGCCACCGCGACTTCCAGCGCGCTTTCGAGCGCGCCCTGCGCCGGTCCTCCGTGCCGATGGCCTATTCGGCCGGCTTCACCCCGCACCCGAAGGTGTCCTACGCCAACGCGGCCCCGACCGGGGTGGCGAGCGAGGCGGAGTACCTGGAGATCGGCCTGGCCGCCCTCCGTGACCCGGAGGAACTGCGGGCACAGCTGGACGAGTCGCTGCCGACCGGACTGGACGTGATCGACGCGGTCGAGGTCCGGACGCCGAACTTCGTGGAGCGCCTGGAGGCCTCCGAGTGGCTGGTCCGGCTGGACGGCGTCGAGCCGCAGGAGGCCGCCCGCGCGGTCGCGGTGTTCCTCGCCGCCGAGCGGGTCGAGGTCGAACGCGTGACCAAGAACGGCGTGCGGGTCTTCGACGCGCGCGGTCCGGTGGCGGCGCTCGAGATCGCCGCGCCGCAGGTCGTCGACGGTGCGGACACGGCGGCCGAAGCGGACCGCGATGTTCGGACCGGCCGTCCCTGTGCGATACTGCGCCTGGTAGTACGACACGCCACACCAGCCGTACGACCCGACGACGTATTGTCCGGTCTCCGTGTGACGGCCGACCTGGCGCCGCCGGTCCCCGCAGAGGTGACCAGGCTGGCGCAGGGGCCGCTCGACGAGGAGTCCGGCACGGTGACCGACCCGCTGGCGCTCGACCGCGCCGCGGCCCCGGCCGGCTGACAGCCGCCGGGGTGCGCGGGGCCGCGTCCGCCTGACGGGCGGAGGCCGGGTCCAGTGCCTCACTGGGCCCGACGGTCCTCCAGGTTCCCGCGGCTCCCCAGGGGAGCGAGCGTCGTCGCAGCACAGGCCGGCCACCTGAGGCCCGCCGACCAGGACGGTCGGTGGGCCCGGGAACCCCGTCCGGGAGCCACCCGGGGTTGGGGAACGGCGCAGCTTGGGAAAACCTCAGAAGACTGGTCAGACCAGAAGACTTTCGACACCCCGCCGTGCGGCGGGGCGCCGAGCGAGACTACGAGCCCCTGTGCGGCCTCGCGTCCGCGCGGCGGCACCGTGAAAGGGTCCGGCCCGAGCATCCTCGCGATGCCGGCCGGCCACGGGTGCCGTGCCGTGCCCGGATGTGGAGCCCGGGGGCCTGACGGGAGATCCACCCGCATGCTCGATAACACCGATCCGCAGCAGAACGCGGCGACGGAACAGAACGAGACCGCCCCGACCGGCGGCGAAGGCACCTCCGCGGCGCCGCCGCGCCGCCGTCGCCGTGCGGTGTCCCGCCCGGCGGGCACCCCGCAGGGTGCGGCCGCCGAGACGGCCGAGACGGTCGTCCAGGCCGAGGCGCCCGCCGCCGAGGCGCAGGCCGCACCGGCCGCCGAGCCGGTGGCCGAGAAGCCGGTCCGGGCCCGCCGGACCCGCAAGCGCGCCGAGGCGCCCGCCGGGGCGCCCGCCGCCGCCGAGACCCCGGCCGAGGAGCCCGCTGCCGCCGCCCCGGTGGCCGAGGCCCCCGCCGCCGAGCCGGCTGCCGAGGAGGCCCCCGCCGCTCCGGCCCGCCGGGCCCGTCGCCGCCGCGTGGTCGAGGCCGCGCCGGTCGTCGAGACCCCGGTCGAGGAGC
>NZ_JBHWIJ010000059.1:0-33846 GCF_042732255.1 Kitasatospora sp. NPDC059803
TGCGCGGGCGGGCCCCCCCGGCGCCCGCCCGACGCCCCCGCGGGGGCGGGGGGCCGCCGGAGCCGCCCAACTGTGTTTGCCTACATCATCCGCAGGATCTTCGCGGCCGTCGTGCTGCTGCTGGTGGTCAGTGCGGTCACCTTCGCGATCTTCTTCCTGCTCCCGCGCATCGCCGGCGAGACCACCGACCAACTGGCCACGCAGTACGTCGGGAAGAACCCCTCCCCCGAGGCGATCGCCGCGGTCAAGAAGAACCTCGGGTTCGACCAGCCGCTGTACACCCAGTACTGGAACTTCCTCAAGGGCCTGGTCAGCGGCGCCGAGTACAAGTTCGGCCCGGACCCGGTCACCTGCCACGTACCGTGCTTCGGCTACTCCTTCAAGAACCACCTGGAGGTCTGGCCCGAGCTGATCAAGCGCGTCCCGATCACCCTCTCGCTCGCCGTCGGCGCGGCCGTGCTCTGGCTGGTCTCGGGCGTCGCCACCGGCGTCGTCTCCGCGCTCAAGCCGCGCTCGGTCTTCGACCGGATCGCCATGGGCATCTCCCTCGCCGGCGTCTCGCTGCCGGTCTTCTTCACCGGCGCGCTGCTGCTCACGCTGTTCAGCTACGAGTGGCCGATCCTGGACAACCTCCAGTACGTCGACTTCGCCGACGACCCGCTGATGTGGGCCCGCAACCTGATCCTCCCGTGGATCTCGCTGGCCTTCCTCTACTCCGCGCTCTACGCCCGGCTCACCCGCGCCGGAATGCTGGAGACCATGAGCGAGGACTACATCCGCACCGCCCGGGCCAAGGGCCTGGTCGAGCGCAAGGTCGTCGCCCGGCACGGACTGCGCGCCGCGCTGACACCCGTCATCACCATCTTCGGCATGGACCTCGGCCTGCTCCTCGGCGGCGCCCTCATCACCGAGCAGGTCTTCTCGCTCCAGGGCGTCGGCGCCTTCGCCGTCCAGGCGATCGCCGACAACGACCTGCCCAAGATCCTCGGCGTCACCCTGCTCGCCGCCTTCTTCATCGTCGCCTGCAACCTCGTGGTCGACCTCCTGTACGCACTCGTCGACCCCCGGGTGAGGCTCTCGTGACCGAGCTCCAGAAGACCGAGGCGGTCGCCGCCCAGGCCCCGTCCGGCGACCCCTTCCTCTCCGTCCGCGACCTGCGGATCCACTTCGACACCGACGACGGCCTGGTCCGCTCGGTGGACGGGGTCAGCTTCGACCTGCACAAGGGCCGCACCCTCGGCATCGTCGGCGAGTCCGGCTCCGGCAAGTCCGTCACCTCGCTCGGCATCATGGGCCTGCACCGCACCAAGCGGGCCCGGATCACCGGCGAGATCCGGCTGGACGGCGAGGACCTGATCGCGGCCGGCCCCGAACGGGTGCGCCAACTGCGCGGCCGCGAGATGGCGATGATCTTCCAGGACCCGCTGACCGCGATGCACCCCTACTACACCGTCGGCGCGCAGATCGTCGAGGCGTACCGGGTGCACCACCCCCAGGCGTCCAAGAAGCAGGCCCGGGCCCGCGCGGTCGAGATGCTCGACCGGGTCGGCATCCCGCAGCCCGACCGCCGGGTGGACGACTACCCGCACCAGTTCTCCGGCGGCATGCGCCAGCGCGCCATGATCGCCATGGCGCTGGTCAACGACCCCTCGCTGCTGATCGCCGACGAGCCCACCACCGCCCTGGACGTCACCGTCCAGGCGCAGATCCTGGACCTCATCCGCGACCTCCAGGACGAGTTCGGCTCGGCCGTCATCATCATCACCCACGACCTCGGGGTGGTCGCCGAACTGGCCGACGACATCCTGGTCATGTACGGCGGCAAGTGCATCGAGCGCGGCCCCGCCGAGACCCTCTTCGACGCGCCCGAACACCCCTACACCTGGGGCCTGCTGGGCTCCATGCCGCGCCTGGACCGCGAGCTCCAGGACCGCCTCGTCCCGGTCAAGGGCACCCCGCCCAGCCTGATCAACGTGCCGTCCGGCTGCGCCTTCCACCCGCGCTGCCCGTACGCCGACCGGACCGGCGGGCGCTCCACGAGCGAGCTCCCGGTGCTGGCCGAAGCCTCGCCCGGCCACTACGCGGCCTGCCACCTCCCGGCCGCCGAACGGCACCGCATCTTCGCCGAAGAGATCGCGCCCCGGCTGTGAGCCCGGCCTCGTACCACCTTTCTGGAGAGAACCGATGACGGACACTCAGGCGGCAACGGCCCCCGCGCCCGCGCCCGCCCCCGACCGCGAGCCGCTGCTCCGGGTGACCGGCCTGACCCGGCACTTCCCGATCCGCGGCGGACTGCTGCGCCGCCAGACCGGCGCGGTGCGGGCCGTCGACGGCATCGACTTCACCGTCAACGCCGGTGAGACGCTCGGGGTCGTCGGCGAGTCCGGCTGCGGCAAGTCGACGATGGGCCGACTGGTCACCCGGCTCGACGAACCGACCGGCGGGAAGGTCGAGTTCGAGGGCACCGACATCACCCACCTGGGCGTCGGCGCGATGCGGCCGCTGCGCCGCGACATCCAGATGATCTTCCAGGACCCGTACTCCTCGCTCAACCCGCGGCACACCGTCGGCACCATCGTCGGCGCGCCGTTCCGGCTGCAGAAGGTGGAGCCCGAGGGCGGCACCAAGAAGGCCGTCCAGGAACTGCTGGAACTGTGCGGGCTCAGCCCCGAGCACTACAACCGCTACCCGCACGAGTTCTCCGGCGGCCAGCGCCAGCGCATCGGCATCGCCCGGGCGCTCGCCCTCCGGCCGAAGATGATCATCGCGGACGAGCCGGTCTCCGCCCTGGACGTCTCCATCCAGGCCCAGGTGGTCAACCTGCTGGACGACCTCCAGCGCGAACTCGGCCTGACCTACCTGATCATCGCGCACGACCTCTCGGTGGTCCGGCACGTCTCTGACCGGGTCGCGGTGATGTACCTCGGCAAGATCGTCGAGATCGCCGACCGCGACTCCCTCTACGCGAGCCCGCTGCACCCGTACACCAACGCGCTGATGTCCGCGGTGCCGGTGCCCGACCCGCGCCGGCGCCAGCGGGCCGGCCGCGAGCGGATCCTGCTCAAGGGCGACGTCCCCTCGCCGATCAACCCGCCCAGCGGCTGCCGCTTCCGCACCCGCTGCTGGAAGGCCCAGGACGTCTGCGCCGCCCAGGAGCCGCCGCTGGCCGCGCTGAAGACCGGGCACGAGGTGGCGTGCCACTTCCCCGAGCTGGGCGAGGGGAACGGCTAGGGCGTGTTTCAGGACGCGCTGGTACTGGCCGGCGCCGCGTTCGTCACAGCGAAGCGATGCGCCGCACCGAACGGCCTCTCGGTCGTTCGGTGCGGCGCATCGTGGTGTCAGGGCTTACAACCCGGTTGGGGCGGAACCATGCTGGTCATGAGTCAGGGGCAGGGCCCTTGTCGGCGGGCAGCCGGGTCGCCGCGGGCATCGCGAGCCCGGCCGCGAGGAAGACGGCCGCCAGCGCCACCCACCCGTACTGACCGGCCCCGACGACCGCGACCAGGGCGACGGGCGCGGCCACGTTGGCGGCTCCACGGCCGATGGCCAGGACGCCCTGGTACTGGCCGGTGGCGTGCTCGGGCGCGAGCTGGAAGCTGAGCCCCCATTCGCCGGAGACCTGGTACATCTCGCCCCACGTGTGGGCGATCATCCCCAGGCCGAGGACGGCGGTCGCGACCAGGGTGTTCCCCCAGCCGGCGGCGCCGTACAGCAGGCAGGCGCAGCCGAGGAAGAATCCGCCGAGGCGGGAGATCCGCCCCCACAGGCCCGGGGTGGTGTCGTTGCCCTTGGAGCTCACCTGGACCTGGAAGACCACCACCAGGATCGTGTTCAGGACGATCAGGGCGCTGAACAGCCAGGCGGGCGCCTTGGTGTGGGTGACCAGCCACAGCGGAATGGCGATCTCCATGAGGGCGCCGTTCAGCGACAGCACGGCGTTCAGCCCGGTGAACCGCAGGTACCGGAGGTCCTTGAGCGCGGCCCCCAGCGGCTGCTTCTCGCTGTGCGCGGGAGGCGGATGCCGCACGGGCATCCGGTTCAGCACGAGGGCCGACCCCGCGTAGGCCAGCGCCGCGACGACCACCATCGCCTCGTACGCGGCCCGGGTGTCCAGGTACAGGGCCAGGCCGGCGGCTCCCGCACCGAGTGAGATCCCGATGTTGCTCACGACCTGCTGGTGTGCGCGTGCGGTCACCCGCTCCTCGGCCGAGGCGATCAGGGAGACCAGGGCGGGCAGGACCGTGCGGCAGCCCCGCTGCACGACGCCCACCGCGCATGCCGTGGCGGCGAACGGCCAGAAGGAGCCGACGACCAGGTAGCACAGCACCGCCGGCCCCGCGGCGACGGTGAGGACGAGCAGGACCCGCCGCGGCCCGATGCGGTCGGAGAGGTGTCCGATCGGCAGGGCCGCCAGCAGGCCGGCCAGGCTGGCAACCGTGAGCCCGATGCCCACGTCCACCATCCGCAGACCCACCACGCGGGTGAAGAACAGCACGCTGACGGTGGCGAACAGCCCGTCCCCGAGGGTGGTCAGGAACGTGGACAGCGTCAGTCCGCGCACCGGCCCGGCCGGCGGGACCGCCCTGGCGAGGGCCAGCCGGGCAGCGCTCGTCCGGGTCGGGCGAGCCGTCGTATCCGTTTTCGTCACGTGGCGGCAGCCGCCTGGAAGGTGACCGGCAGCGTCGCCAGGTAGCGCATGGTCGCGGTGCGCTGGCGCAGCGGCTCCCCGGCCATCCGCAGGCGTGTGGGGCGCCGCAGAATGGCCTTGATCAGCGCCTGCAGCGTGACCTGGGTGAACAGGTTCCCGACGCAGGTGTGCGGGCCCCGGCCGAATGCCATGTGCTGATTCGGTGTCCGGTCCAGAATGATTTCGTCGGGGCTGGTGAATTTTTCGGGATCGCGGTTTGCGGCGCCGAAAAGCACCACGACGACGTCTCCGCGCTTGAGCTGGACGGATCCGATGGTGACGGGCTCGGTGACGATGCGGCTGGTTCCCTGAACCGAGGCGTCATAGCGCATGAGTTCGTCGAAACCGCTCGACAGCAGTGCCGGGTCGCGCATCGCCTCGAATTTGTCGGGGTTCTCCAGCAGGGCCAGCATGGCATTTCCGGCACCGGCGACGATCGAGCTGTAGCCGGACTGGAAGACGACCCGCACCGTGTTCCGGACAAAGGCGTCGGCGACATCCACCTCGGCGCGGTTGCCGGCGACATGGGCCAGCAGGCCGGGGCGCGGATTGGTGGTGAACCAGGACTCGACCATTTCGCTCAGTCGGCCGCGCGCCTCGATGCCGAGTTTCCTGAGTTCCGCACCGGTCTCGATTCCGTCCCCGCCGGTCTCGGGCGCCAATCCGGCGTCCATGCTCCGCACGATGGCATCCGATATCGCGGCGAAGGTCCTGACGTCCGGCTGCTCGATGCCCATGAGCTCCGAGATGGTCGCCAGGGCGAGCGGCTCGACGACCTCCGACATGAGGTCGAACTCCGCCCTGCCCTCCAGTCCGTCGAGCAGCGACCCGACGAGAGCCTCGCCCTGCTCGCCGACGGCCTCCAGGTCCTGGGCGCGCAGGGCGTTCATGAAGAGGCTGCGGAGCGGGCCGTGGTCCGGCGGGTCGAGGGTCTGCAGGCTCAGCCACGGTTCGGAGACCGACTCGCCGGCCCGCCGCCAGTCCGTCGCGAACACCGCGGGGTCCTGCAGCACCATCTGGCAGTCGCGGTACCGGGTCAGCACCCAGCTCTGCATCTTCTCGTGCCAGTGCACGGGCTCCGACGCGCGCAGCTCCGCGTAGACCGCATAGGGATCGGCGAGAGTCGAGCTGTCGAGGGGGTCATAGCGGACCGGGAGTTTCATGGACAATTCCTAGGATTCTTGAACGGCCTATGAGGCCCATGTTCTCGCTGGGCCAAGAGCGTGCGCCGGACCCGGACGTATCCGGGTCCGGCGCCAATTCTCGCCGACGATACCGGGCTCTGCCGCGGTTCGGGCAATATAATTAGTCGTTGTAACGCATGGAAATTCACCTACCCGAGCTTAATCGCCCGGCCATTGGCGCGGACTGTCGACGTTCGGACATCGGGGATGCCGGTGCAATCGGCATCAGGGATTTCAGTCGTTGTAGCGCACGGGAGTCTCCTCTCCGGTTGTTCATGTTCGAAGCCCTGGTGCTTCTCTCGATGGAAATGAAACTACCACCGCCATTCGGGTCCGTCTATGAGTTAATTCCGGGATCAATTTCCCAAACCAGCCAACCCGGGCAAAGCGTGCATCGAATTCGGGAGGGAAATGCGAATTGTATTCCCCATACCGTACGACCTGCATTATTTCGCGAATATGTCGAAATTTGGTGTTCACGTCAACTCTGCGCAGAGTGTCCGGACCGGTGGTGGTTGTCGCCCGGGCCCGCGGCCCTACACGGAGGGGGGGAGGGGTCCGAACGGGTCATAGTTGTTCGGTGACCTCGCAGATCTTCCCCTCCGACGTGCAGCAGTCGCTGGACCTCGTCGGCATCTTCGTCTTCGCCCTCTCCGGAGGGCTGCTCGCCGTCCGCAAGAACATGGACATCTTCGGCATCGCGGTGCTGGCCGAGGTCACCGCGCTCGGCGGCGGTGTGATCCGGGACCTGGTGATCGGGGCGACGCCCGTCGCGGCGTTCAGCAACCTCGGGTACTTCATCACCCCGCTGGTCGCCGCGCTGGTGGTGTTCTTCCTGCACCCCGAGGTCGAGCGGATCAACCGGGCGGTGCAGACCCTGGACGCCCTCGGCCTCGGCCTGTTCTGCGTCACCGGCACCGCCAAGGCGCACGACTACGGGCTCGGCGCGGTGTCGGCCGTCGCCCTCGGCATGGTCACCGCGGCCGGCGGCGGGGTGATCCGTGACGTGCTGGCCGGCGAGATCCCCTCGCTGCTGCGCTGGGACCGGGAGATCTACGCCGTCCCGGCCCTGGTCGGCGCCGCCCTGGTGGCGGTGCTGATCGGCGTCGACCGGCTGACCGGCGCCACCGGCACCGCCGCCGCGCTCACCGCCTTCGGGCTGCGGATGCTCGCGCTGAAGTACGGCTGGCGCGCCCCGCGGGCCTGGCGCCGCAACGGTTCTCGCACCAGCGAGGAGTAGGCGAGCCGCCGTACGCGAGCGAGATCGCCTCCGCCGTGCAGAGCAGTTCCGGCACCATCCGGGCGAGTTCGGCCGGCGGCACCTGGCTCGCCGGGGCGCTCAGCGCGCAGGCCGCGACCGTCCGGCCGCCGCTGCCCGCCACCGGCGCGGCCACGCACGTCACCGGCTCCCGGTGCTCGGCCGACTCCACCGCCCAGCCCCGCAGCCGCACCGCCGCCAGTTCGGCCGGCAACTCCTCGTCGGGGGTGCCGTCCTCGGGCAGCCCGGCCAGCAGCACCCGGCCGATCGCCGTCCCGCCGGCCGGCGCCCGCCGACCGATCCGGGACGCCCGGGCGGTGCCCGGCCCGGCCCAGCTGCCGGCCACCTCGTCCAGGTACAGCACCTCGCCGTCCTGGAGCACGGCCAGCTGGACGGTGTAGCCGCAGCGCGCGTTGAGCGCCGCCAGGTACGGCGCGGCGACCTGCCGGACGTCGATCTCCTCCAGCGCCCGGTGGGCCAGGGAGAGTACCCGGCCGCCGAGGCGGTAGCGCAGATCGGGCTGGCGCTGCGCGAAGCCGTGCTCCTCCAGGGTGCGCAGCAGCCGCAGCGCGGTGGACTTGTGCACCCCGATGCTGGTCGCGGCCTGCTCCAGGGTGACCGGCCCGTCGCCGAGCGACCCGAGCAGGGTCAGGGCGCGGTCGACCGACTGCGACATGGCGCACCGCTCCTGTCCACGCCGATGGGAAGTGAGAGTGGGACGTGATCCCGGGCCGTGCCCGCGGGCCGGGCCGGGGCCCGTCCGCGGGAAGCGTCCGTCAGGCTAACCGCTCGGCCGCGCGACGGGTCAAACGGGTGCCGGACACCGGTGTCCGGTGGGCGCGTGGTCCGGGTAACGTCCGGGAGTCGTCCGGTGGCCGGATCGGTGCGCACACCGGGACGGGGCCCGGGAAGCGCCCTCTACAATCGGATGGTTATGCCATACCTGGACCATGCGGCGACCACGCCGATGCTGCCCGAGGCGATCGCCGCGATGTCGGCGCACCTGGGGGTGGTCGGCAACGCCTCGTCCCTGCACGCGGCCGGCCGCCGGGCCCGCCGGGTGGTCGAGGAGGCCCGCGAGTCGCTGGCCGACTCGCTGGGCGCCCGCCCGAGCGAGATCGTGCTCACCGGCGGGGGCACCGAGTCCGACAACCTCGCCGTCAAGGGCCTGTACTGGGCCCGCCGGGGCGCCGACCCGGCCCGCACCCGGGTGCTGTGCAGCCCGGTCGAGCACCACGCGGTGCTGGACGCGGTGCACTGGCTCTCCGAGCACGAGGGCGCCGACGTCGAGTACCTGCCGGTCGACCCGCTCGGCCGGGTGCACCCGCAGGCGCTGCGCGAGGCGATCGAGCGGGACCCGTACTCGGTCGCGCTGGTCACCGTGATGTGGGCCAACAACGAGGTCGGCACCGTCCAGCCGGTGCGCGAACTCGCCGCCGTCGCGGCCGAGTACGGCATCCCGATGCACGCCGACGCGGTGCAGGCGCTCGGGCAGGTCCCGGTCTCCTTCGCCGGGTCGGGGCTCACCGCGCTCACCGTCACCGGGCACAAGATCGGCGGCCCGTTCGGCATCGGCGCGCTGCTGCTCTCGCGCGGCGCCGCGCCCGTCCCGCTGCTGCACGGCGGCGGCCAGGAGCGCGACGTCCGCTCCGGCACCCTGGACGCGCCCGCCGCCGCCGGCTTCGCCACCGCCGCGGCCCTCGCGGTCGAGCGCCAGCCGGAGCACGCGGTCGTGCTCGGCGCGCTGCGCGACGAGCTGATCGCCGCCGTGCTGGCCGCCGTCCCCGCCGCGGTGCTCAACGGCGACCCGGCCGCCGAGGGGCGGCTGCCCGCCAACGCGCACTTCTCCTTCCCCGGCTGCGAGGGCGACGCGCTGCTGATGCTGCTCGACGCCCAGGGCATCGAGTGCTCCACCGGCTCGGCCTGCTCGGCCGGGGTGCCGCAGCCCAGCCACGTGCTGCTCGCGATGGGCGTCGACCCGGCGCTGGCCCGGGCCTCGCTGCGGTTCTCGCTCGGGCACACCTCGGTGCGCGAGGACGTGACGGCGCTGGTCGCGGCCATCGCCCCGGCCGTCCAGCGGGCCCGCAACGCGGGTCTGGCGGCGGTGCGGCGGTAGTTCCTCCGGGCGGTCGGGCATGTACGGCGGCCCCGTACTCTTGTAGTCACCATGACTGACTTCCCGGGTGCCCCGACCGCTCCGTCCACCGGCCGTCTGCGCGTGCTCGCGGCGATGTCCGGCGGCGTCGACTCCGCCGTCGCCGCCGCCCGTGCCGCCGAGGCGGGGCACGAGGTGACGGGCGTCCACCTGGCGCTGTCCGCCAACCCGCAGTCCTTCCGCACCGGGGCCCGCGGCTGCTGCACCATCGAGGACTCCCGGGACGCGTGGCGCGCGGCCGACGTGATCGGCATCCCGTTCTACGTCTGGGACCTCGCCGAGCGCTTCCGCGAGGACGTCATCGACGACTTCGTCGCCGAGTACGCGGCCGGCCGCACCCCCAATCCCTGCCTGCGCTGCAACGAGAAGATCAAGTTCGCCGCGCTGCTCGACAAGGCGATCGCGCTCGGCTTCGACGCGGTCTGCACCGGCCACTACGCCCGGATCATCGACCTGCCGTCCGGGGAGCGCCAGCTGCACCGCGCCGTCGACGCCGCCAAGGACCAGTCCTACGTGCTCGGTGTGCTGGACGCGGACCAGCTCGCCCACTCCCTCTTCCCGCTCGGCGACACCACCAAGGACGCCATCCGCGAGGAGGCCGAGCGCCGCGGCCTGGCCGTCGCCAAGAAGCCGGACAGCCACGACATCTGCTTCATCGCCGACGGCGACACCCAGGGCTTCCTGGCCAAGCACCTCGGCACCGCCACCGGCGACATCCTCGACGCCGACGGCACCAAGCTCGGCGAGCACGACGGCGCGTACGGCTTCACCATCGGCCAGCGCAAGGGCCTGCGGATCGGCCGGCCCGCCGCGGACGGCAAGCCCCGCTACGTCCTCGACATCTCGCCGGTCGACAACACCGTGACCGTCGGCCCGCTGGAGGGCCTGGACGTCACCGGGCTCACCGCGATCCGGCCGCGCTGGTGCGGCACCGAGCCGCTCGCCGACGGCCGGTACACCGCCCAACTGCGCGCCCACGGCGAGGAGGTGCCGGTGAGCGCGTCGGTCGTGGACGGCGAGCTGCGGGTGCAGTTGGACACCCCCGTCCGCGGCATCGCCCCCGGCCAGGCCGTCGTCCTGTACGACGGCACCCGCGTCGTCGGCTCCGCCACCATCGCCGCCACCGAGCGCCCGGCCGTCCGCGCCTGAAACCGGGGTGAGCGAGGCCCGGCCCGCGTGATAGACCAGGTAGCACTATGAATATCTGCGTCTTCTGCTCCGCGTACTCGCTCGACGACCGCTACTCCGCTCCCGCCGCCGAGTTCGCGCGGCTCCTCGGCGAGGGCGGGCACACCCTGGTGTGGGGCGGCTCGAACGCCGGGCTGATGGGGCTGCTGGCCGATGAGGTGAAGGCGGCGGGCGGCAGGCTGGTCGGGGTGCTCGTCGAGATGCTGAGGCACAAGGGGTACGTCGGTGCCGACGAGTTGGTGATGACCGAGGACCTCGCCGAGCGGAAGGCGGAGCTGGCCGCCCGGGCCGACGCGATCGTCGTGCTGGTCGGTGGGCTGGGCACCCTCGACGAGGTGACCGAGGTGCTGGAGCTCAAGAAGCACGGCATGTTCGACAAGCCGGTGATCGTCCTGGACACCGAGGGCTTCTACGCGGGCCTGCGCATGCAGATGGAGCGGATGGACACCGAGGGCTTCCTGCCGCGCCCGCTCGCCGAGCTGATCAGCTTCGCCGACACCCCGGCTCAGGTGTTTGAGCAGCTCAAGGCCTGATTAGATCAGCACCATGGCTGCACATCTGATCACCGGCGCCGGCTCCGGCATCGGCGCCGTCCTGGCCGAGCGTCTCGCCGAGCGCGGCGACGACCTCTGGCTGTTCGCCCGCGACGCCCGCCGCGCCGCCGAACTGCGCGAGCGCTTCCCCGGGGCGCAGACCCTGGTCGGCGACCTCGGCGACCCGGCCAAGCTCTCCTGGGCCCTCGGCCACCAGGCGCTGCCCGTCGAGCTCGACTCCCTCCTGCACGTCGCGGGCATGGTCGAGCTGGGTGCGGTCGGCGAGCTGCCGGTCAAGGCCTGGCAGAGCACCCTGGCCGTCAACCTGGTCGCCCCCGCCGAGCTGACCCGGCTCCTGCTGCCCTCGCTGCGCCTGGTCAAGGGGCACGTGGTGTTCGTCAACTCCGGTGCGGGCCTGAGCGCCTCCGCCGAGTGGTCGGCCTACGCGGCGAGCAAGCACGGCCTCAAGGCGCTCGCCGACGCGCTGCGCCAGGAGGAGCACGCGAACGGCGTCCGGGTCACCTCGGTCTACCCGGGCCGCACCGCCACCGCGATGCAGGCCAAGGTGCACCAGCAGGAGGGCAAGGCCTACGACGAGGACCGCTTCATCGCCCCGGAGTCGGTGGTGAAGGCGATCCTCGCCGCCCTGGACGCCTCCCGCGACGCGGAGCTCACCGACATCACCGTCCGCCCCGGGCGCTGACCTCGCCGGGGCGGCGGCGCACTAGGCTCGGGCGGGTGAGCACCGGAGACACCTTCCCCGACCTGCGCGGCGCCGCCACCGGCGTCGGTTCGCTGCCCGGCACCGACGCGCGGGAGGCCGCCAAGACCTCCACCGGCGCGCTGGAGCAGCTGCCGTTCCTGCCCGAACTCCCCGCCCGCGGGCCGGGCGCCGACATGATCGGCCGCGGCGCCGGCCTGCTGGTCGAGCTGTTCGCACAGACCGAACCGTCCGGCTGGCGGTTCGCCGACCGCCCCGGCCGGGACACCCGGCGCGCGCACTCCTGGCTGGGCGAGGACCTGGACGCGCTGGAGGAGTTCACCCAGGGCTACCAGGGCGCGCTCAAACTCCAGGCCGTGGGCCCGTGGACGCTGGCGGCGAGCATCGAGCTCAGGCACGGCGAGAAGGCGCTCTCCGACCACGGCGCCTGCCGGGACATCGCCGGCTCGCTCACCGAAGGCCTGCGCCGCCACCTGGCGGACGTCCGCCGGCGGGTGCCCGGCGCGCAGCTGGTCCTCCAGCTCGACGAGCCCTCGCTGCCCGCGGTGCTGGCCGGTTCGGTGAAGACCGCCAGCGGCTTCCAGCGGTTGCGCTCGGTGGACCGGCAGGTCGCCGAGGAGGTGCTGCGCGAGACGATCCGCGGCCTGGACGTGCCGGTCGTGGTGCACTGCTGCGCCCCGCAGGTCCCGCTCCCGCTGCTGCGCCGGGCCGGGGTGGCCGGGGTCTCCCTCGACTTCTCCCTCCTCACCGAGCGGGAGGACGACGACCTCGGCGAGGCGGTCGAGGCGGGCACGGCGATCCTCGCTGGTGTCGTGCCCTCCACTGACCAGGAGGTGTCCGACCCGGCCGGTAGTGTCCAGGGTGTCAGGACCTTGTGGCGCAGGCTCGGGTTCGCCCCGGAGCTGCTGGGCCGCCGCGTGCTGGTGACGCCGACCTGCGGGCTGGCCGGGGCGTCCCCGGCGTACGCGCGCAAGGCGCTGTCGCTTGCGGCGCGGGCGGCGCAGAGCCTGGTGGACAACCCGGAATGAGAACGTAGGAGGGCTTGCGGTGGTGGCTGTCGAGGGCTGGGAGGACGTCCCTGCGGAGGTGCGCAGGCGGCACGCCGAGCTGGTCGTGGAGATCACCGAGCACCGCGCCCGGTACTACGTGCAGGACGCCCCGGTCGTCAGCGACGCCGAGTTCGACGTCCTGATGCGCGAGCTGGAGGCGGTCGAGGCCGCGCACCCGGCCCTGGTGACGCCGGACTCGCCGACGCAGGAGGTCGGCGGCGACGTCGCGGAGGGCTTCACCAAGGTCGAGCACCGCGAGCGGCTGCTCAGCCTCGACAACGCCATGGACGACGAGGAGCTGGCGGCCTGGGCGGACCGGGTCGCCCGCGAGCTGGACGGCATCGACTACCACTACCTGTGCGAGCTCAAGGTGGACGGCCTGGCCGTCAACCTCACCTACGAGCGCGGCCAGTTGGTCCTGGCCGCGACCCGGGGCACCGGCCGGGTCGGCGAGGACATCACCGCCAACGTCCGCACCATCAAGGAGATCCCGCAGCAGCTCACCGGCGACGACCTGCCCGAGCTGGTCGAGATCCGCGGCGAGGTCTACCTGCCCACCGAGGCCTTCGAGGAACTGAACGCCTCGCTGGCGGCGGAGAACGAGCGCCGCCGGGCGGAGAACGAGGAGCGCGCCAAGGAGGGCAGGCGTCCGCAGGCGCTGCTCCACCTGTTCGCCAACCCGCGCAACGCCGCCGCCGGTTCGCTGCGCCAGAAGGACCCGCTGGTCACCGCGTCCCGTCCGCTGCACATGGTGGTGCACGGCATCGGCGCCCGGGTCGGCTTCGACATCGACTGCCAGTCGCACGCCTACGACCTGCTGCGCGCGTGGGGCCTGCCGACGGCCCGGCACAACAAGGTGGTCGGGACGCTCGACGAGGTGCGGGCGTTCATCGGGCACTTCGGCGAGCAGCGGCACTCGGTCGAGCACGAGATCGACGGCGTCGTGGTCAAGGTGGACGAGATCGCCCTGCAAGGGCGGCTCGGTTCCACCTCCAAGTCGCCGCGCTGGGCGATCGCCTGGAAGTACCCGCCGGAGGAGGTCACCGGCAGGCTGGCCGCGATCAAGGTCGGCATCGGCCGCACCGGCCGGGCCACCCCGTACGCGGTGCTGGCCGAGCCGGTGAAGGTGGCCGGCTCGATGGTGCAGTACGCGACGCTGCACAACCAGCAGGTCGTCAAGGCCAAGGGCGTGCTGCTCGGCGACACCATCGTGCTGCGCAAGGCCGGCGACGTCATCCCGGAGATCCTCGGCCCGGTGGAGAGCCTGCGGGACGGCACCGAGCAGGAGTTCGTGATGCCCTCGCACTGCCACGAGTGCGGGGCCGAGCTGCGCCCGATGTCCGAGGGGGACATCGATCTGCGCTGCCCCAACGCGCAGTTCTGCCCGGCGCAGATCCGCGAGCGGATCGCCTTCCTGGGCGGCCGTTCCTCGCTGGACATCGAGGGCCTGGGCTATGTCGCGGCGACCGCGCTGACCCAGCCGCTGGAGCCGGCCGAGGCGCCGGTGCGGGACGAGGGCGACATCTTCGGCCTGACGATGGAGCAGTTGCTGCCGATCGAGGTGCTGGTCCGCGACCAGAAGACGGGCATGCCCAAGCTGGACGACCGCACCGGCAAGGAGAAGAAGGCCACCTTCTTCGCGAACCAGAAGGGCGAGCCCAAGAAGACGGCGGGCGTGCTGCTGGAGAATCTGGAGAGGGTGAAGGAACGTCCGCTGTGGCGGTTCCTCAACGGCCTCTCGATTCGGCACGTCGGGCCGGTCGCGGCGCAGGAGCTGGCGCGGGAGTTCCGGGACCTCGACCGGATCTTCTCGGCCACCGAGGAGGACCTGGCCGCCGTCGAGGGGGTCGGGCCGATCATCGCCCGTTCCGTCGTCGAGTGGTACCAGGAGGAGTGGCACCGGGGGATCCTGGAGAAGTGGCGCGCGGCCGGCGTCCGCTTCACCGAGGAGCCCGCCGACGAGGAGGAGGCGGAGCGCCCGCTGGAGGGCCTGACCGTCGTGGTCACCGGCACCCTGGCCGGGCACACCCGGGACGGGGCCAAGGAGGCGCTGACCTCGCGCGGCGCGAAGGTGACCGGTTCGGTATCGAAGAAGACAGATTTTGTCGTGGCCGGTGACAACCCAGGGTCCAAGTACGACAAGGCCGTTCAGCTCGGGCTGCCGGTCCTGGACGACGCCGGCTTCGCCGTGCTGCTCGCCGACGGAGCGGCCGCGGCCCGCGCCCACCTCGGCCTGCCCGAGGTCGGGAAGGCCCCCGCCGAGGCCGCCCCGGAGGCCGACCCGAGCGGAGCGTGACCGAACCCGTCTTGTTATCGTCCTGATGCAACGTCACCGGGTGTCGCACCGTGAAAGCGGGCATTGTGTCACTGTGCGACACCCGGGCGCGGTGGCGCGTTTCCGGTTGTCCGAAAGTCTGCCCACCGGGTGGACCCCGGCATACCCTGGAGCGCAACAGAGTGTCAGCAGGGGTGGGGGCACCGGCTGAGCCGGTGCTCCGCGGGGTCGCTCCATGCCCGGCAGCTGTCGGTACCGGCACGGTGCCTCACCGTAAGGCGGCCTGACGGGGCGGGCCCGACGGAGGACAGGGCTTATGGATCGTACGACCGGCGGTGCGCCCACACGCCCGCCGCAGGGGGTGGCAGGTGCGGTCCTGCTGCTCGGCGTGCTGCTGGCCGGTGCCGCGCCGCTCATCCCGCTGGCCGTCCTGGTCTACCGGTACGAGCCCGAACTGCTGCCGCTGTTCGCGGTGCCGCTGGCGGTGCTGGTCGCCGCCTGGCGGATCGCCCGCGACCGCGCCCGTGACCAGCTGACCGACCCGCTGACGGATCTGCCCAACCGTCAGGCCCTGTTGATGGCCGCCCAGGAGGCGATCGCGGAGCGTGCGGAAGGTTACAGCGTCGGTCTCATCCTGCTCGATCTCGATCGTTTCCGATCGCTCAACGACACCCTCGGTCACACCGCCGGCGACCGGCTGCTGGTGCACATCGCCCGTCGGCTGCACCGCGCGCTGCGCTCCGGAGGCCCGGCCGGCAGCGCCACCCGGGAGTCCATCGACGACGTCTTCGCCGGCCTGCCCCGGAACTACCGGCGCGGCCGCCCGATGGTGGCCCGGATGGGCGGCGACGAGTTCGCCGTGCTGCTGCCCGGCATCAACTGCCCGGACAGCCTGGAGCGGGTCGCCAAGGCGCTGATCGCCGAACTCGCCGCGCCGATCCGGCTGGACGGGCTGCTGCTCGTGCTGGAGGCCAGCGCCGGCGTCTGCGTCTACCCGCAGCACGCCCAGGACGCCGAGGCGCTGCTGCGCCGCGCCGACGTGGCGATGGGCCACGCCCAGCGCGGTTGCAGCGGCGTCGCGCAGTACGACGAGACCCAGGACGCCGACACGCCGTACCGGATAGGGCTGCTCGGCGACCTGCGGCGGGCCCTGGAGACCGGCGAGGTGCAGCTGCACTACCAGCCCAAGGTGGCCTTCGACGGCCGGGTGGTCGGCCTGGAGGCGCTGCTGCGCTGGGAGCGCCCCGGCCAGGGCCGGGTCTCGCCGGACGAGTTCGTCGGGCTCGCCGAGTCCAGCGGCCTGATGCCCCGGCTCACCGACTACGTGCTGGAGGCCGCCGTCGGGCAGCTCGCCTACTGGCGGGAGCAGGGCCTCCAGGTGCAGGTCGCGGTCAACGTCTCCCCGCGCGACGTGCTCAACCCCGGCTTCGCCCAGCGCGTCGCCGGCCACCTCGTCCGCCACCAGGTGCCGGCCCACGCGCTCCAGCTGGAGATCACCGAACGGCTGCTGCTGGACGACTCCCGCCGGGCCGCCGACACCCTCGCCGAACTGCGCGGCTACGGCGTCGGGATGTCCCTGGACGACTTCGGGACCGGCCACTCCTCGCTGGTGCGGCTGCGCAGCCTGCCGGTCGGCGAGCTGAAGATCGACCGCTCCTTCGTCTCCCGGATGGTCATCGACGACCACGACGCGGCGGTGGTGCGCTGCTCGGTGGAGCTCGCCCACTCGCTGGGCCTGACCGTGGTCGCCGAGGGCGTCGAGGACGACGAGACCTGGGAGCGGCTGCACTGCATGGGCGTGGACGCCGTCCAGGGCTGGCTGGTGTCGGCCGCGCTGCCGGCCGAGCAGGCCACCGCCTGGCTGCGGGTGCACCGTACCGGCGCCCCGCCGGTGGAGCGGCTGGTCCCCCCGCCGGGCCGGCTGCCGTCGGCGCTCCACGCGGTGCAGGGGGGCCAGGGCCTGCCGGTCCAGCCGGTGCTGCCGCCGGCCGTCCAGCCGGTGGTCCAGCAGGCCATCGCGCCGGTGCTGCCGTCGACCCTCCCGCCGGTGCTGCCCCCGACGCTCCCGCAGGCTGTGCAGGCCGTTCAGACGGTCCAGGCCGCGCCCGCGCCCCAGCCCGTGTCGGCCGCGCAGATCGAGATCAAGGCGCCGGGCACGCAGAGTTGGGCCCGCACCAGGCCGCAGTGACGGGCGCACACGCTTACTCGTTGGCCGGTGGCCGGGCCGGGCCCCATAGGATGGGGTCCAAAGACCACGAGGACGGAGCACCGGACCGGTTGCTCCTGCCCGGGCCCGGCACCGCCTGCGCGCGGCGCCGGGCCTCACCAGAACTCACCCTGAGGATCGCTGCATGCCTGGCATCACGCGCGAGGAGGTCGCCCACCTCGCCCGGCTGTCGCGTCTTGAGCTGAAGCCCGAAGAGCTGGACCACTTCGCCGAGCAGCTCGACGTGATCATCGGCGCGGTCGCCCGCGTTTCCGAGGTCGCCGGACAGGACGTCCCGCCGACCTCCCACCCGCTCCCGCTGACCAACGTGATGCGCGCGGACGAGGTGCGGCCGTCGCTCACCCCGGAGCAGGCGCTGTCCGGCGCCCCCGCCGCCGAGGAGCAGCGTTTCCGCGTGCCCCAGATCCTCGGGGAGGACTGACCGAGATGACCGAGTTGATCAAGTACACCGCCGCTGAGACGGCTTCCGCCATCGCCAAGGGCGAGGTGTCCGCCGTCGAGGTGGCGCAGGCGCACCTGGACCGCATCGGCGCCGTCGACAAGAAGGTCAACGCCTTCCTGCACGTCGACACCGAGGGCGCGCTGAACGCCGCCAAGGCCGTCGACGAGAAGCGCGCCAAGGGCGAGGAGCTGGGCCCGCTGGCCGGCGTCCCGCTCGCGCTGAAGGACGTCTTCACCACCAAGGGCGTGCCGACCACCTGCGGCTCCAAGATCCTCGAAGGCTGGATCCCGCCGTACGACGCCACGCTGACCACCCGTCTCAAGGACGCCGGCGTGGTCATCCTCGGCAAGACCAACATGGACGAGTTCGCGATGGGCTCCTCCACCGAGAACTCCGCCTACGGCACGACCGGCAACCCGTGGGACCTCTCCCGCATCCCCGGCGGCTCCGGCGGCGGCTCGGCCGCCGCGCTGGCCGCCTTCGAGGCCCCGCTGGCGATCGGCACCGACACCGGCGGCTCGATCCGCCAGCCCGGTGCCGTCACCGGCACCGTCGGCGTCAAGCCGACCTACGGCTCGGTCTCCCGCTACGGCCTGGTCGCCTTCTCGTCCTCGCTGGACCAGGGCGGCCCGTGCGCCCGCACCGTGCTGGACGCGGCGCTGCTGCACGAGGCCATCGCCGGGTACGACCCGCTGGACTCCACCTCGATCGACGCGCCCGTCCCGGCCGTGGTCGAGGCCGCCAAGCTGCGCGACGTGCGCGGCATGCGGATCGGCGTGGTCAAGGAGTTCGCCGGCGAGGGCTACCAGGCCGGCGTGATGGAGCGCTTCAACGAGTCGGTGGAGCTGCTGCGCGAGCTGGGCGCCGAGGTCGTCGAGGTCTCCTGCCCGTCCTTCACCCTGGCGCTGCCGGCGTACTACCTGATCGCGCCCAGCGAGGCCTCGTCCAACCTGGCCCGTTTCGACGCGATGCGCTACGGCCTGCGGGTCGGCGACGACGGCTCCCGCTCGGCCGAGGACGTCACCGCCCTGACCCGCGAGGCCGGCTTCGGCCCCGAGGTCAAGCGCCGCATCATCCTCGGCACCTACGCCCTCTCCTCGGGCTACTACGACGCCTACTACGGCTCGGCCCAGAAGGTCCGCACGCTCATCTCGCGCGACTTCGACGCCGCCTTCGCGGGCGTGGACGTGCTGGTCTCGCCGACCACGCCGACCACCGCCTTCCCGATCGGCGAGCGCGCCGACGACCCGATGGCGATGTACCTGGCCGACCTCTGCACGATTCCGTCGAACCTCGCGGGCAACGCGGCCATGTCGCTGCCCTGCGGTCTGGCCCCGGAGGACAATCTCCCGGTCGGCCTGCAGATCATCGCACCCGCGATGGCGGACGACCGCCTGTACCGGGTGGGCGGCGCCGTCGAGGCCGCACTCAACGACAAGTGGGGGCACACCCTGCTGGAGGAGGCACCGGCACTGTGAGCAAGATCGAGAAGGCCAAGGCCCCGTCGTCCCTCAAGGCACCGTCGTCCCTGAAGGGCTTCAAGCACAGCAAGCCGGGCCTCTGGCTGTCCATCGGCACCAGCGCCTTCGGCGCGGTATCGGTCGTCAAGGACGTCCGCAAGGCCCGCGAGGAGAGCGACACCCTCAAGCTGGTCAACGCCCTGGTCGGCGCCGCCGCGCTGATCACCGGTACCGCCCTGCTGGTGCGCGAGCTGCGCCAGCTCGGCTCCGACGACGTCCTGCTGGGCTGAGCTGAGCGCCCCGGCCCGGCCCCGCGCGAGCGGCGGCCGGGCCCGTACCTCCCAAGTCTTTTAGTGAAGGGGACGCTGTGAGCGTCATGAACCTGGTCTCCTACGAGGACGCTCTCGCGTCGTACGACCCGGTGATGGGCCTTGAGGTCCACGTCGAGCTGGGCACCAAGACCAAGATGTTCTGCGGTTGCTCGACCGAGCTGGGTGCCGAGCCGAACAGCCAGACCTGCCCGACCTGCCTGGGCCTGCCCGGCTCGCTGCCGGTGGTCAACGCGATCGGCGTGGAGTCGGCCGTCAAGATCGGCCTGGCGCTGAACTGCGAGATCGCCGAGTGGTGCCGGTTCGCGCGGAAGAACTACTTCTACCCGGACATGCCCAAGAACTTCCAGACCTCGCAGTACGACGAGCCGATCGCCTTCAACGGCTACCTCGACGTGCAGCTGGAGGACGGCTCGACCTTCCGCGTGGAGATCGAGCGCGCCCACATGGAGGAGGACACCGGCAAGTCCAGCCACGTCGGTGGCGCGACCGGCCGCATCCACGGCGCCACCCACTCGCTGCTCGACTACAACCGGGCCGGCATCCCGCTGATCGAGATCGTCACCAAGCCGATCGTCGGCGCCGGCGAGCGCGCCCCCGAGGTCGCCAAGGCGTACGTCGCCGAGCTGCGCGAGCTGATCAAGGCGCTGGGCGTCTCCGAGGCGCGGATGGACAAGGGCCAGATGCGCTGCGACGTCAACCTGTCGCTGCGCCCCAACGGCACCGAGACCTTCGGCACCCGTTCGGAGACCAAGAACGTCAACTCGCTGCGCAGCGTGGAGCGGGCCGCCCGGTTTGAGATCCAGCGGCACGCCACCGTGCTGACCGACGGCGGCACGATCATCCAGGAGACCCGGCACTTCCACGAGGAGGACGGCAGCACCACCTCGGGCCGGATCAAGGACAACGCCGAGGACTACCGCTACTTCCCCGAGCCGGACCTGGTGCCGATCGCCCCCGCCCGCGCCTGGGTCGAGGAGCTGCGCGCAGGCCTGCCCGAGCTGCCGCGGGTGCGCCGGGCCCGGCTGCAGGCCGAGTGGGGCCTGTCCGACAAGGACATGCAGTCGGTGCTGAACGCCGGCGCCGTCGAGCCGATCCAGGAGACCATCGCCGCCGGCGCCCCGGCCGACCAGGCCCGCAAGTGGTGGATGGGCGAGCTGGCCCGCCGGGCCAACGAGACCGGCACCGAGCTGAGCGAGCAGCCGATCACCCCGGCGCAGGTCGCCCGGGTCGCCGCGCTGGTCGCCGAGGGCAAGCTGAACGACAAGCTGGCCCGCCAGGTCATCGAGGCCGTGCTGGCCGGCGAGGGCGAGCCGGACGAGGTCGTCGAGAAGCGCGGCCTGGCCGTCGTCTCGGACGACTCCGCGCTCGGTGCGGCCGTCGACCAGGCCATCGCCGAGAACGAGGCGATCGCCGCCAAGATCCGCGACGGCAAGGTCGCGGCGGTCGGCGCGCTGGTCGGTGCGGTCATGAAGGCCACCCGCGGCCAGGCCGACGCGGCCCGCGTCAAGGACCTGATCCTGGAGCGGCTCGCCGTCGAGGGACAGTAGGCGCAGCCCGGGGAAGCTGGGCGTCTCAGCCTGAGCTTCCTAAGGCGCCTAAGGCATCTAAGGCCCCCTAAGTAAGGCCTAAGGCCCGGTCTCACCTCTAAATCGAGGTAAGACCGGGCCTTTGCCGTTCCTGGGGCCCCGATCTAAGGCACCTGGGGCCCGGAAGATCGGTAGGGCTTCCGATGCGGCACCCCCCGCTGGGAGAGGAAAGTCTTACTCGACAGCGAAACGCAGTGAAACCCACAGGGGGAACCGAAGTGATCGAGTACGAGCTCATCCAGCAGCACGCCCACGAGCTGGCCGTCCGCGCCGAGCACGAGCGCCTGGTCCGGGAGGCCAAGGAGGGGCGCCGCCTGCGGCAGCGTCCGGTGGCCGCCCGCTTCCAGCGGCGCCCCGCGCGCCAGCGCGAATGCTGACGGACCGGCACCACGACGGTGCCGAGGGAGTTTCGGAGGGGGAGGCGCAGCAGGGGAGCGCCTCCCCCTCCGGGCGTTCGCCAGGGGAGATAACCCCTCGGCCCGCCACCTCCGGCTATGGCATGCTCGCCTCCATGCAGCAGATATCGGTGAGTCCCGTCTTCGTCGGCCGCGGCAGCGAGATCACCGAACTGACCGACGCGCTGCGCCGGGCCGGCTCCGGCAGCCCGCAGGCCGTGCTGATCGGCGGCGAGGCGGGCGTCGGCAAGACCCGGCTGCTGGAGGAGTTCCTGGAGCGGGCCGCCGCCGGGGGAGCGGTCACCACGCTCGGCGGCTGCCTGGAGATCGGCGCCGAGGGCCTGCCGTACGCCCCGCTGGCCGCCGCGCTGCGCCGGCTGCACCGCTCGCTGGGCGCCGAGCTGGAGGCCGCTGCGGTCGGCAGCGAGGGGCACCTGGCCCGGCTGCTGCCCGAGTTCGGCGAGGCCGACGGTGAACCCAACGACGAGTACGGCCGGGCCCGGCTGTTCGAGCACACCGCGAGGCTGTTCGAGCGGCTCGGCGCGGAGCGTACCCTCGTGTTCGCCGTCGAGGACCTGCACTGGTCCGACCGCTCCACCCGCGAACTGCTCGCCTTCCTGGTCCGCACCCTGCACCGGTCCCGGGTGCTGCTGGTCGCCACCTACCGCTCCGACGACCTGCACCGCCGCCACCCGCTGCGCCCCTTCCTGGCCGAGCTCGAACGGCTGCGCACCGTCCAGCGGCTGGAGCTGGAGCGGTTCGGCCGCGGCGAGGTCGCCGCCCAGCTGGCCGGCATCCTCGGCACCGCCGACCCCGACCGGAAGCTGGTGGACCGCATCCACCGCCGCTCCGAGGGGAACCCGTTCTTCGTCGAGGAGCTGGCCACCGCCTTCGAGGACGGCTGCGGCGCAGGGCTCACCGACTCGCTGCGCGACATCCTGCTGGTCCGGGTGGAGAGCCTGGTCGAGGAGGCCCAGCGGGTGGTGCGGATCGCCGCCGAGGGCGGCTCGCACGTCGAGCACGCCCTGCTGGCGGCCGTCCTGGACGACGACGAGGAGGCGCTGATCGAGGCGCTGCGGGCGGCCGTCGGCGCCAACATCCTGCGCCCGGACGGCGAGGGCGAGGGCTACCGCTTCCGGCACGCGCTGGTCCGCGAGGCGGTCTCGGACGACCTGCTGCCCGGTGAACGGCACCGGATCAACCGCAAGTTCGCACTCGCGGTGGAGGCGCAGCCGCAGCTGGTCTCCTGCGACGCCCTGCCCGCCCGGCTGGCCAACTACTGGTACCACGCGCACGACCCGGCCCGCGCCCTGCCGACCGCCCTGGACGCCGCCCGGGCGGCCCGCCGCCGCAACGCCTTCGCCGAGCAACTGGGCATGCTGGAACGGGCCCTGGAACTGTGGGACATGGTCTCCGAGGAGGTGCTGGCGCACACCCTGCGCCCGTACGACTGGGCGGAGACCTACCCGCCGGGCTCCTGCGACCACAGCACCGCCGACGGGGACTGCGACCGGATCCAGCTGGTCGACGTGCTGGCCGAGGCGGTGGTCGCGGCCCGGCGCTGCGGCGACCGCGAGCGCGGTCTGAGCCTCGCCAGGCGGGGGCTGCGGCTGGTCGACGAGGCCGTGCACCCGGTGCGCGCGGCCTGGTTCCGGATCAACCGGGCCCGGATGCTGGGCAATCTGCGCCGTTCCGGCGACGACGAGGAGATCCTGCACGCGCACCGGCTGGTCGATCACCTGCCGCCGTCCGCCGTCCAGGCCGAGGTGTTCGCGCTCGGCGCCGGGGTGGCGATGCTCAAGAAGCCCGGCCCCGAGCACATCGAGCTGGCCGAGCGGGCGATCCGGATCGCCCAGGAGGTCGGCGCGCACTCCGTCGAGGTGCACGCCCGGATGACGCTCGGCGGCCTGCGCTACGACGTGCACGGCGACGCCGACGGCGGGCTGGCCGAACTGGCCGGGGCGGTCGAGGCGGCCCGCCGGCTGGGCGTGCCCGACCTGCTGCTGCGCGGCGTCAACAACCTGGCCAGCATGCAGCGCGGGGTGGGCCGGGCCGAGGAGGCGGTGGTGCTGGCCCGCGAGGGCCTGGTCTACGCGGACGGCAACGGCCTGCTGCGCAACATCGGCACCATCCTGACCGGCAACCTGGCCGAGGCGCTGACCGACCTGGGGCGGATCCGGGAGGCCGCCGAGGTGCTCGACGCCTGCGAGCTGACCAGCCTGACCGGCACCCACGCCGAGTTCCTGGACCGGATGCGCGGCGACCTCGCGCTGCTGCGCGGGGACCTGGCCGGCGCGGCGACCATGCTGGCGCAGGCCCGGTCGGCCAACCGGGTCGGCCAGCTCCAGCACAGCGTGCCGATCAGCCGGCTGGCGGTGCGGATCGCCGCGCTCGCCGGTCGGCCGCTGGAGGCCCGGGAGGAACTGCTCACCGCGCTGGCGGAGGAGGGGCGGCTCGGCCACGAGTCCGACGTGTACCCGCTGCTGGTCGAGGCCGCCACGGTGGAGGCGGACAGCCGGGGCCTGCCGGAGGCCGCGGCGGGCCGGGCCGAGGCACTGGCCGCGATCGCCGCGCGGGCGGCCCGGCTGCGGCCGCGGGCGCCGATGCACCACGGCTGGGCCCGGCTGCTGGAGGGCGAACTGGCCCGCGCCGAGGCCGCCGACACCCCGGAGCAGTGGGCCGCCGTGGTCGCCACGCTGCGGCCGACGGGGCTGCCGTACCCGCTGGCGGTCGCCCTGCTGCGGGCCGGCGAGGCCGAGGTGCTGGCCGGGCGGCGCGAGGCCGGGGCCGAACTGCTGCGCGAGGCGCGGGAACTGGCCACCGTCCGGGGCGACCGTCCGCTGCTGGCGGAGGTCGCGGGCCTGGCCGAGCGGGCCGGGCTGACGCTGACCCCGGTGGCGGCCGCGCGCCCGGCCGCCGGGCCGGCCGCGACCCCGCCCGCCGGGGAGTCCTTCGGCCTCACCCCCCGTGAGCGGGACGTGCTCCGGTTGCTGGCGCGGGGCTGGAGCAACCGGCAGATCGCGGAGGAGCTGTACATCTCTCCGAAGACCGCGAGCGTGCACGTTTCCAACATCCTGGGCAAGCTCGCGGTCACCGGCCGGGGTGAGGCGGCAGCGCTGGCGCACCGGCTGCGGCTGTTCCCGGACGATCCGGCGTAGGCCCTGTCCCCCCGGGCCTCCCGCTGACCCGAGCGCCCGGCGCCGGGCCTCCTGACCGTCTCCGGTCCGGGCGGCCCGGGGCCGGGCGCCGTCGCGTGCTCCCGTGCGCGCCGCGTGAGCCCCTGGTCGCGCGCCGCCGCCAACCGGGCCGATCCGCCGGAATCGGGTGCATTTCCCCACCCCCTCGCCATTACTCTAAGTTGAGTGCATGTGTCATTGAGTGACGGATTTGGTGTAGGGTCCCGATCGGGAACATCGGTGCGGTGTGGTGACCGGAAGGCCGCCCACCCCCTGGGCCTCCGTCCTGACGGGGCGCCAGGCCACCGCGTACGACCGAGAGGCGCGCGGCCGGTGGCCCGTGGCCGGGGCGCCAGGCCCCGGGCCGGAGGGGGAGAGGCCGAGTGAGCTCCACCGATACGGTGCTGCCCGGGGCCGGACGGCCGGGCGTGCCACCCGCCGACGCGTCCGAGCCCGACACGTCCGCGCCCGGCGCAGCCGCAGCCGGCCCGCCCGCCCCCGGCCGGCGCGGCCCGCTGAACCGGCTCCGGGAGAGCCGGACGCTGCCCGGCCTCGTCCTCGGCGCGCTCTGCCTGGCCTACGCCCTGGGCGCCGCCACTGGCTGGGGATCCTTCCAACTCTCCATCTTCATGGGCGACTTCGGCCTGGCCGCGGCGGCGCTCGCGGCCGCGCTGTCCTGCCTGGTGTACGGCTGCACAGCCGGCGGGCGCGCCCGCCCGGCCTGGCTGCTGTTCGGCCTCTCCTCGCTCATGGTGGCCTGCGGCAACGGCACCTGGGGCTGGTACGAACTGGTCGCCCGCAGCCCGCTGCCGCAGGACTCGCTCGCCGAGTACGCCTTCCTGCTGTTCTCCCCGCTCGCCATCACCGGTGTCCTGGTGCTCGCCCAGCGCCCGCGCTCGGCCGCCGGCTGGCTCTGCCTGCTGCTCGACGGCTGGCTGATCGCCGGCTCGCTGTTCACCCTCAGCTGGAGCCTGGCGCTCGGCCGGATCGCCGCCGGCGAGGTCGGCTCGCCACTGCGGCTGGCCCTCAACCTGGCCTACCCGGTGCTGGACATCCTGCTGGTCAGCCTGGTCGTCGGGCTGCGCTTCGGCGGCCGGGACGGCAACCGGGCGGCCGTGCACACCGCGATGGTGGCGCTGGCCGTCACCGTCCTGTGCGACGCCCTGTTCACCTCCCCGGAGCTGCGCAGCAGCTACCGCTCGGGCGAACTGCTGGACGCCGGCTGGTTCTCCGGCAGCCTGCTGCTGGCCTGGGCGCCGTGGTCGCCGCGCTGGCGCCGCCCGCTGCGCGAGCACCCCTCGGCCGGAGGCCTGCCGCGCCGCCGGGTGGCCACCACGTTCAGCGCGCTCACCCCGTACGCGGCCGCCGCGGTGTGCACCGCCGGGATCCTCTACAACGCCCTCGGCGGGCGGGAATTGGACCGGGTGGTGGCCGCGGCGGCCTGCACCGTCGGCCTGGCGCTCATCCTGCGCCAGGGCGTGATGCTGCTCGACAACCTCTCGCTCGCCCAGGAACTCGCCCACAAGGAGGCGCACTTCCGCTCCCTGGTGCAGGGCTCCAGCGACGTCATCATGATCGCCGGCGCCAACGGCGTGCTCTCCTACGTCTCCCCGGCCGCACTCGGCGTCTACGGGCGGGACCCGGAGGAACTGGTCGGCGGAAACCTGCTGGACCTGGTCCACCCGGAGGACGTGGACCGGGTGCTCGCCGAGGTCCGCCGCTACCTGGCGAGGGTCCGGCTCACCGCCCACCGCTCCCCGGGCACCGCCGAGCCGTCCGCCCGGGTGGAGTGCCGGATCAGCTCCGGCGGCGGCGAGTGGCTGCACGTCGAGTCGACGGTCAGCCGGCACCGTGACGGCCTGATCCTCAACAGCCGGGACGTGACCGAACGCGTGATACTCCAGGCCCAGTTGCAGCACAACGCCTTCCACGACCCGCTCACCGACCTGCCCAACCGGGCGCTGTTCGCCCAGCGGCTGCGGGCCGCCCTCGGCGCCCGCGGCCAGCAGGGCGAGGGCGGCGCCGGGGTCGCGGTGCTCTTCCTCGACCTGGACGGCTTCAAGGCGGTCAACGACACGGCCGGCCACCAGGTGGGCGACGAACTGCTGGTGCAGGCGGCCCGCCGGCTCCAGGGGGCCGTCCGCTGCGGGGACACCGTCGCCCGGTTCGGCGGCGACGAGTTCGCCGCGCTGGTCTGCGGCCCGCTCGGCCGGCTCCAGGTCCAGGAGCTCGCCGAGCGGCTGCGGATCGCGCTCTCCGAGCCGTACTGGATCGGCGGCGCCGAACTCGGTGTCGCCGCCAGCATCGGCATCGCCTTCGGCACCCCCGAACGCGGCCCGGCCGCCGACCCGAGGGCGGCCACCGACGAGCTGATGCGCAACGCCGACCTCGCGATGTACCGGGCCAAGTCCGAGGGCAAGGGCCGGGTGGTGCTCTACAACCCCGCGATGCGGGCCGATCTGGAGCGCCGCACCGAACTGGAGGAGCGGCTGCGGGCCGCCGTCCGGGAGGGCGGCTTCACCCTGCTCCACCAGCCCGTGGTGGACCTCGGCAGCGGCGCGGTGACCGGCGTCGAGGCGCAGGCCCGCTGGCGTTCGGCGGGCGGCCTGCTGCTCACCCCGGCCGAGTTCCTGCGCTCGGCCGACCACGGCGACGCGGCCACCCGGTTCTCCCGCTGGCTGGTCCAGGAGGCGGTGACGGCCGCGGCCAACCGGCGCGG
Source organism: Kitasatospora sp. NPDC059803 (assembly GCF_042732255.1). Classification (NCBI taxonomy): domain Bacteria; kingdom Bacillati; phylum Actinomycetota; class Actinomycetes; order Kitasatosporales; family Streptomycetaceae; genus Kitasatospora; species Kitasatospora sp. NPDC059803. Next base: position 27,388 of record NZ_JBHWIJ010000059.1, read on the forward strand.
CCAGTCCGGCCGCAGCCGCAGCGGCCCCGCGCCCGTCCCGGTCGCCGTCCGGCTCTCCACCGAGCGGCTGTGCTCGCCCGGCCTGTACGAGACGGTGGCCGCGGCGCTGCGCGACAGCCGGCTGCCGGCCGGCGAGCTGGTGATCGAGGTAGCCCGGATGGGCCCGGACTCGCTCGCCGACGAACTCGGCCGCCGGCTGGCCGCGTTGCGCCGGCTCGGGGTCACCACCGTGCTGGCCGGCTACGGCGCCGGCAGCGGTTCGCTCGGCGAGCTGGCCCGGCTGCCCCTGGACGGCCTCAAGCTGGACCGCACGCTGGTACAGGACCTCGGGGAGTCCGCGCTCAGCCGCACGCTCGCCGGGCACGCCCTGCGGCTCGGCCACGACCTCGGCCTGGTCACCGGCGCCGAGGGGGTGGACCTGCCCCGCCAGGTCGCCGCGCTCCAGGAGCTGGGCTGCCGACAGGGCCAGGGTTCGGCCTTCGCGCCGCCACTGGACGAGACCCGGCTGCGCCGGGCGCTGGTGCGCCGCGGCTACCCGCTGCCCAGACCGCTCGGCTCGGTCTCGGCCCGGCGCGCGTACCTGGCCGCGGAGGCCCGGACGGGTGGCCGCGGGGAGGGCGGCGGGGGGCGTGTCGTGCATCACCACGGTGCCCCCGACCTGCCCGAACGCCGCGCGGTGACCGGTCCAGGGCCAGGTCCGCATGGCGAGACGGTCATCCCACCTGCTTGACACGTGCCCCCGGACAGGAGGAGGGTCGTTGCCATGCGCACCCGAATTCTCGTACTTGGCGGGCGCGTCGGCTGAGCGGGTTCACACCCCCCGCTTGTGACAGACCGACGCGCCACCCCTCGCATGCCCTTGGCACGAGGGGTTTTTTGTTGCACTGACGCTGTTCCACCACCGCAAGACCCCTGGCCCCGACCGCCCGATCCGCCCCGATTCGCGGGGAGGAAGCGGGACGATTGAGGCAGAGCCGGCGATCGGCCCGAAACCGGGACCCCACCCTCGCACCACCGGGGCCCGAAACCACCGGGCCGGCACATTCCGAGAAGAGACAGGCAGATGACTGAGCACGCCGCATCCCCCCGCCGCGGGGACACCACGGCCGCCCACGCTCCCGCTCCCCAGCACGTCGTCGAAACCATGACCGGCGCCCAGTCGCTCATCCGCTCGCTGGAGGCCGTGGGCGCCGACACCGTCTTCGGCATCCCGGGCGGGGCCATCCTTCCCGCGTACGACCCGCTGATGGACTCGGCCAAGGTGCGCCACATCCTGGTCCGCCACGAGCAGGGCGCCGGCCACGCCGCCACCGGATACGCCCAGGCCACCGGCCGGGTCGGGGTCTGCATGGCCACCTCCGGCCCGGGCGCGACCAACCTGGTGACCCCGATCGCCGACGCCTACATGGACTCGGTGCCGATGGTCGCGATCACCGGCCAGGTCTCCTCCAAGGCGATCGGCACCGACGCCTTCCAGGAGGCGGACATCTGCGGCATCACCATGCCGATCACCAAGCACAACTACCTGGTCACCGACCCCGCCGAGATCCCCCGGGTGATCGCCGAGGCGTTCCACATCGCCGCCACCGGCCGCCCCGGCCCCGTCCTGGTCGACATCGCCAAGGACGCGCTCCAGGCCACCACCACCTTCCGTTGGCCGGTCGAGCTCTCGCTGCCCGGCTACCGCCCGGTCACCAAGCCGCACGCCAAGCAGATCCGCGAGGCCGCGAAGATGCTGGTGGGCGCCAAGCGCCCGGTGCTGTACGTCGGCGGCGGCGTGATCAAGGCACAGGCCACCACCGAGCTGCGGATCCTCGCCGAACTGACCGGCGCCCCCGTGGTCACCACCCTGATGGCGCTCGGCGCCTTCCCCGACAGCCACCCGCAGCACCTGGGCATGCCCGGCATGCACGGCTCCGTCCCGGCCGTCACCGCGCTCCAGAAGGCCGACCTGCTGTTCACCCTCGGCGCCCGCTTCGACGACCGCGTCACCGGCAAGCTGGACGGCTTCGCCCCGCACGCCAAGGTCGTCCACGCGGACATCGACCCGGCCGAGATCGGCAAGAACCGCCCCGCCGACGTGCCGATCGTCGGCGACGCCCGCGAGGTGCTGGCCGATCTGATCGTCGCCGTCCAGGCCGAGTTCGACGCCGGCCACAAGGGCGACTACTCGCAGTGGTGGGAGAAGCTCGACGAGTGGAAGAAGACCTACCCGCTGGGCTACGAGCCCGCCCCGGGCGGCCGCCTCTCCCCGCAGCAGGTCATCGAGCGGATCGGCCGACTGGTCGGCCCCGAAGCGATCTACGCCGCAGGCGTCGGCCAGCACCAGATGTGGAGCTCGCAGTTCATCCGCTTCGAGAAGCCGGGCACCTGGCTCAACTCGGGCGGCGCGGGCACCATGGGCTACGCCGTCCCCGCCGCGATGGGCGCCAAGGCCGGCCGGCCCGACACCGCGGTCTGGGCCATCGACGGCGACGGCTGCTTCCAGATGACCAACCAGGAACTGGCCACCTGCGCCCTGAACGACATCCCGATCAAGGTCGCGGTCATCAACAACGGCTCGCTCGGCATGGTCCGCCAGTGGCAGACGCTGTTCTACAACCAGCGCTACTCCAACACCGTGCTGCACGCCGGCCCCGACCACGACGGCATCGCGCCGCCGGCCCAGGGCACCCGGATCCCCGACTTCGTCCTGCTGTCCGAGGCGATGGGCTGCGTCGGCCTGCGCTGCGAGCGCCCCGAGGACCTGGACGCCGTCATCAAGCAGGCGATGGAGATCAACGACCGCCCGGTCGTCATCGACTTCATCGTCCACCAGGACGCCATGGTCTGGCCGATGGTCGCGGCCGGCACCAGCAACGACGAGATCCAGTTCGCCAAGGGCGTCCGCCCCGACTTCGGCGACGACCTCGACTAACACCCCCCTTCAACTCCAGAGCGCCTGAGGAACCCCATGTCCAAGCACACCCTCTCCGTCCTGGTCGAGAACAAGCCCGGCGTGCTCGCCCGCATCGCCGCCCTGTTCTCCCGTCGGGGCTTCAACATCGACTCCCTCGCCGTCGGCCCGACCGAGCATCCGGACGTGTCCCGGATGACCATCGTGGTCAACGTCGAGGACCTCCCGCTGGAACAGGTCACCAAGCAGCTCAACAAGCTCGTGAACGTGATAAAGATCGTCGAACTCGACCAGTCCGCTGCGATCCAGCGGGAACTGGTCCTGGTGAAGGTCCGCGCCGACAACGAGACCCGGTCGCAGATCGTCGAGATCGTCCAGCTGTTCCGTGCCAAGACGGTCGACGTGTCCCCGGACGCGGTGACCATCGAGGCCACCGGAAGCTCGGACAAGCTGGAGGCCATGCTCCGGATGCTGGAGCCTTACGGCATCAAGGAGTTGGTCCAGTCCGGCCTGGTCGCCATCGGGCGCGGCGCCCGTTCGATCACGGACCGCTCGTTGCGCGCCCTCGACCGCAGCGCCTGAGCACCCCCGAGACGCAGGCCGTCTCACACCCTGAAGCACCGCCCCACGCCCCCGCCGGTACGCCTACCGTAGAGAACGCGTACCCGGCAACCATCACGCAAGGAGATGTGCCCCCGTGGCCGAGCTGTTCTACGAAGACGACGCCGACCTGTCCATCATCCAGGGCCGCAAGGTCGCGGTCATCGGCTACGGCAGCCAGGGCCACGCCCACGCGCTGTCCCTGCGCGACTCCGGCGCCGACGTCCGGGTCGGCCTGAAGCCGGAGTCCAAGTCCCGTGCCAAGGCGGAGGAGGCCGGCCTGCGCGTCGTCACCCCGGCCGAGGCCGCGGCCGAGGCCGACGTCATCATGATCCTGGTGCCGGACCCGATCCAGGCCGACGTCTACGAGGCCGACATCGCCCCGCACCTGAAGGCCGGCGACGCCCTGTTCTTCGGCCACGGCCTGAACATCCGCTTCGGCTTCATCAAGCCCCCGGCGGACGTCGACGTCTGCATGGTCGCCCCGAAGGGCCCGGGCCACCTGGTCCGCCGCCAGTACGAGGAGGGCCGCGGCGTCCCCGCGATCGTCGCCGTCGAGCAGGACGCCTCCGGCAAGGCCTTCGACCTGGCGCTGTCCTACGCCAAGGGCCTGGGCGCCACCAAGGCCGGCGTCATCAAGACCACCTTCACCGAGGAGACCGAGACCGACCTGTTCGGTGAGCAGGCCGTCCTGTGCGGTGGCACCGCCGCCCTGGTGAAGGCCGGTTTCGAGACCCTGGTCGAGGCCGGCTACCAGCCGGAGATCGCCTACTTCGAGTGCCTGCACGAGCTGAAGCTCATCGTCGACCTGATGTACGAGGGCGGCCTGGAGAAGATGCGCTGGTCGGTCTCCGAGACCGCCGAGTGGGGCGACTACGTCACCGGCCCGCGGATCATCACCGACGCCACCAAGGCCGAGATGCGCAAGGTCCTCGCCGAGATCCAGGACGGCACCTTCGCCAACACCTGGATCGCCGAGTACAAGGCCGGTCTGCCCAAGTACAACGAGTACAAGAAGGCCGACGAGGACCACCTGCTGGAGACCACCGGCAAGAAGCTGCGCTCGCTGATGAGCTGGGTCGACGACAAGGCCTGAACCGGCCTCGGGCTCTGCCCGATTTTGTAACTTCCTTGTACAAGTAGGCTGCTCCCGTCCGGGTGATTTCGCCGGACGGGAGCAGCCTGGTACCCAGCCCGTCGATACACTCCGAGTGCGCGTCAGGCCCACAGCGTCGTGCGTCTACCTACGCGGCATGCCACCTTCCCCCCGCCGTCCACGCCACCCACGTGCCGGGGAGAACCGCAGAGTTAAGGACACACTGTCGTGAGCACTGTGACATCCAAAACCGCCGTCGTCCTGATCGCCGAAGAGCTGTCGCCCGCCACCGTCGACGCCCTCGGCCCCGACTTCGAGATCCGCCACTGCAACGGCGCCGACCGCACCGAGCTGCTCGGCGCGATCGCCGACGTCGACGCGATCCTGATCCGCTCCGCCACCAAGGTCGACGCGGAGGCGCTGGCCGTCGCCCGCAAGCTCAAGGTGGTCGCCCGGGCCGGGGTCGGCCTGGACAACGTGGACGTCGCCGCCGCCACCAAGGCCGGCGTGATGGTCGTGAACGCGCCGACCTCCAACATCGTCACCGCCGCCGAACTCGCCTGCGGCCTGCTGATCTCCGTCGCCCGCAACATCGCGCCGGCCAACGCCGCGCTCAAGCAGGGCGAGTGGAAGCGCAACAAGTACACCGGCGTCGAGCTGAGCGAGAAGACCCTCGGCGTCGTCGGCCTCGGCCGGATCGGCGTCCTGGTCGCCCAGCGGATGTCCGCGTTCGGCATGAAGATCGTCGCGTACGACCCCTACATCCAGGCCGCCCGCGCCGCCCAGATGGGCGTCAAGCTGGTCACCCTGGAGGAGCTGCTGGAGGTCTCGGACTTCATCACCGTCCACCTCCCCAAGACCCCCGAGACCATCGGCCTGATCGGCGACGAGGCGCTGCACAAGGTCAAGCCGACCGTGCGCATCGTCAACGCCGCCCGCGGCGGCATCGTGGACGAGGAGGCGCTCGCCAACGCCCTGCGCGACGGCCGGGTGGCCGGCGCCGGCCTGGACGTGTACGCCAAGGAGCCGTGCACCGACTCCCCGCTGTTCGGCTTCGACAACGTGGTCGCCACCCCGCACCTGGGCGCCTCCACCGACGAGGCGCAGGAGAAGGCCGGCATCGCCGTCGCCAAGTCGGTGCGCCTGGCGCTGGCCGGCGAGCTGGTGCCGGACGCCGTCAACGTCCAGGGCGGCGTGATCGCCGAGGACGTGCGCCCGGGCCTGCCGCTGGCCGAGAAGCTCGGCCGGATCTTCACCGCGCTGGCCGGCGAGGTCGCCGTCCGGCTCGACGTCGAGGTCCGCGGCGAGATCACCCAGCACGACGTGAAGGTGCTCGAACTGTCCGCGCTGAAGGGCGTGTTCGAGGACGTGGTGGCGGAGACGGTGTCCTACGTCAACGCCCCGCTGTTCGCCCAGGAGCGCGGCGTCGAGGTCCGCCTGACCACCTCCAGCGAGAGCGCCGAGCACCGCAACGTGATCACCGTCCGCGGCACGCTCGCGAACGGCGAGGAGATCGCCATCTCCGGCACCCTGGCCGGCCCGAAGCAGACCCAGAAGATCGTCGGCGTGGACGCCTTCGACGTGGACGTCGCGCTCACCGACCACATGGCCTTCTTCAAGTACGAGGACCGCCCCGGCGTGGTCGGCGTGCTCGGCCGCCACCTCGGCGACGCCGGCATCAACATCGCCGGCATGCAGGTCGCCCGCGACGGCGGCGGCGCGCTCGCCTCCATCACCGTGGACAGCCAGATCCCGCAGGACGTGCTGTCGGCGATCGCCGCCGAGATCGGCGCCCGCTTCGCCCGCTCGGTCGACCTGGGCGCCTGAGCCCACGCCCCCCGGGGCCCGGACCGCCGTTCGCCGGCGG
>NZ_JBHWIJ010000060.1:0-13779 GCF_042732255.1 Kitasatospora sp. NPDC059803
GGGGGGGGGGGGGGGGGCGCCGCGCCCCGGCGCCCCCCCGGCGGGGGCGGGGGCCCCCCCCCCCCCCGCTCCCGTTGTGCTTGCGTGCGCCCCTCACTCGTTCGGGTGAGTTGGCGGTGCGCCAGCAGCGTCGTCGCGCCATCATGCGTCCTTGCGCCCGGGTGGCGGCCTATCCTCCTGACGGACGCTCACCGCCGGTCCGCCCGGCGAGCTGAGGCAACGCGGGCCCGGACGTCGGGGAGGTCGAGATCGCTATCGACGGCGAAGACGCGGCCCTGCCGGAGGGGGCGATGCGCTACCTGGTGGCCGTCCCGGTGGCGGCGCTGTGCTGCCTGCTGCCACTGCTGCCGACCGGCGTGCCGCCCGGGCTCCCGCGCTGGCTCGGCGCCCCGGTGGACTGGCCCAAGGTCGGGCTGCTGGCCTTCCTGCACGGCTGCTGGGAGTCGCTGGCCCAGGGCCTGCCGACGCCCTGCCTGCGGCTGGTCCGCCGACTGCTGCGCCGACCGCCGCCGCCCGAGCGGGCGCTCTCCCGCCCCGGGGTCAACGCCTTCTTCCCGGTGCTGTTCGCCGGCGTGCTGATGCTGCCGCCGGCCGCCGCCGCGCTGGTCGCGGTGCCCGCCGCGGTGTTCGGCGGCCCGGCCGGGCACGGCTGCCGGACCCGCCAGCTGTGGAACGGCTCCCAGCTCGCGCTGTGCGCCTTCGCCTCCGCGGCCGCCTTCCACCTGCTGCACGGGCCGCAACTGCTGCTCGGCTCCCGCTTCCCGGCCGCGCTGCTGCCCGGCTTCGCCGCCGTCGTCACGTTCTGCCTGGTCAACGGGGTGCTGGTGGGCGCGATGCTGATGCTCGCGGAGGACCGCCGGCCCGTCGTGCTGCTGCGCGGGGCCGTCGCGGTGTGCGGGCTGCCGGTGCTGGTGCACGCGGCCGGCGGCCTGATGGTGGCCGTGCTCTGGCAGGGCCCGTACGGGGCGTTCGCGGCGCTGCTGGCGCTGCTGCCACTGTCGATCTCGGCCTGGGTGTTCGCCCAGGGCCAGCGCGAGCGGGACGCCCACCAGGCCACCGTGCAGTCGCTGGTGCAGGCCGTGGAGATCAAGGACTCGTACACCCGCGGGCATAGCGAACGGGTCGGCCGGGCCTCGGTGCTGATCGCCGGTCAGCTCGGCATGGAGGCCGAGCGGCTGCGCACCCTGCGCTTCGCGGGGATCCTGCACGACGTCGGCAAGCTGGGCGTGGCCACCGAGTTGCTGCGCAGAAACGGTCCCCTCAGCGAGGCGGAGCGGCGGGCCGTCGAGATCCACCCGGTGTACGGGTACGAGCTGGTGCGCGGGATCGCCTTCCTCGGCGAGGCGCACGCCGGGATCCTGCACCACCACGAGCGGATGGACGGCCGGGGCTACCCGAGCGGGCTGGTCGGCGAGCAGATCCCCGAGTTCGCCCGGATCATCTCGGTCGCCGACGCCTTCGACTCGATGACCTCCACCCGCTCCTACCGGCGCGGCCGCCCGGTCGCCGAGGCCGTGGCGGAGCTGGAGCGCTGCTCGGGCAGCCAGTTCGACCCGGTGATGGTCCGGGCCCTGATCGACGCGCTGGCCGGGCACGACTGGCAGCCGGTGCTGCCGCCGCCCGGGGACGGCATCCGGGCCGTCCCCGACATTCCGCTCGGGGTGCCCGAGCCGGCGCGGGCGGCGCCGGGCCGGGTGCCCGCGCAGGGCGGGAGCGTCCCCACGGCCGGGCAGCCGTGACCGCGGCCGGCCGGGAGGCCCGCGTGGTGCACGCGGCGGCGGCCGCGCTGCTGGTGTTCGCGGTGGGCGCGGTCGCGGTGCGCGGGGTGGCCGGGGCGAGGGTCGCGCTGGCGTTCACGGCGCTGATCGCGCTCGGCGAGTGCGTCCGGATCACCCTTCCGGGCGACCGCGAACAGGCGCCGATCGGCGCGGCCGGCGCGCTGGCGTACGCCCTGCTCGGGCCGCTGCGCGGGGTGCCCACCGCGCACGGGATGCTCCAGGTGGTCGCGGTGACCGGCGTCGGCCTGCTGCTGGCCTGGCTGCCCGGCCTCGCACTGCCCTGGCTCAGGGCGTGCCGCCCGGGCCGGGGCCGGCCGGGCCTGACCCAGCGGGCCCGCCCCGGCCGCCCGCACCGGCGCCCGCCCTGGGCCGACCCGGCCCGGCGGGACAGCGCCGCCCGCCGGCTGCTCGGGGTCGGCTTCGCCGCCGCCGTCTTCCAGCCGCTCTACAACGGCGGACTGGTCGACCGCTTCTCGCCCGAGGGCCCGGCGTACGGGGTGTTCCTGACCGCCGTCGCCGCGCTGGCCGCGCTCTGCGACGCGACCCTGGCGGCGCTGCTGCGCCGGTCGGCGGCCGGCCTGGAGGGCGGGCTGCGGTTCCCGGCGGCGCTGGAGGACGAACTGCGCTCGCTGTTCGGGATCGGCTCGGCGATCGTCGCCACCGGGATGCTGGTCAGCCTGGCGGCCGGCGAGGTCGGGCTGTGGGCGCTGCCGCTGTTCTGCACCCCGCTGCTGCTCGCCCAGGTGTCCTTCCGGCGGGCCGCGGCCGTGCGGGCCACCACCGGGCAGACCATCGCCAGCCTGGCCCGGGCTACCGAGGTGGCCGGCTACACCCCGCACGGGCACGCCCGCCGGGTCGCGGACACGGCGTGCGCGCTGGGGCGCGAGCTGGGGCTGGGCACCCGGGAACTCGCCCTGCTGGAGTACGCGGCGCTGATGCACGACGTGGGCCAGCTGTCGCTGGTCGAGCCGGTGCCGGACGGCGCGACCGCGCTGCTGCCCTGCGCCGAGCAGCAGCGGATCGCCCGGCTGGGCAGCGAGGTGATCCGCCGCACCGGGGTGCCCCGGCAGGTCGCCGAGCAGGTCGCCCGGCTGGCCGATCCGGTGCTCGGCACGGCCGGCGGGGACGGCGCGGTGCCGCTGGCGGCCCGGATCATCCGGGTGGCCAACGCCCACGACGACCTGCTGACGGCGGCCCGCGGCCGCGGGGTCGGCGAGGCGGTGGGCCGGCTGGAGGCGCTGGAGGTGCTGCGGCTGGGGCGCGGCCGGGTGTACGACGCCCGGGTGGTGGACGCGCTGGCCCGGGTCGGCGGCTAAGGCCTGTCCAGGCGGGCCCGAAGTCCGATGGTCGGCCCGGGTCCCGTCGAGTGCCGCGGGGCGGACCGGCGGAGCGCCGCGGACCGGCGGGCCTGCGCCGGGGTTGAGGCGGGGCGGCCGGGCGGGCAGGCTGGGTAGGGGCGGCCCCAACCTCGCCGGTGGGGAGCGCGGGCGGGGGCGGGCGTGGTTGGATGCGGTCGTAGCGTGGAACACCGACCCGGGGCACCGTGCCCCGGACCCCCGCGGAAGTGGATCCGGACGCGGCGGTACGGGACTTGAGCGGACGACGACGGCAGGGACGAACGTGAGGATCTTCCACCGGGCACGGCACCGGCCGTCCGCCACCTGGCGGCAGACGACCGACCGGGCCTTCACGCTGATCGGCGACGGCCGCTACGAGGACGCCGGCGCGCTGCTGGTGATGGCCGCCGACCTGGAGCCCTGGCTGTCCGACTCCTGGTTCAACCTCGCCCTGCTGCACAAGTTCCGCCGGGACTGGGAGCAGGCCCGCTCGGCCGGGCTGCGGGCCGTCGCTCTGCTGGACCGCGAGCACGGCGCCCCCGACTGGTGGAACCTCGGCATCACCGCGACCGCCTTGCAGGACTGGCCGCTGGCCCGCCGCGCCTGGCAGGCGTACGGGCTGAAGCTGCCCGGCGGCCCGGGCGGGCAGCCGGACGGCCCGGTCAGCCTGGACCTCGGCACCACCCCGGTGCGGCTCTCCCCGGACGGCGAGTCCGAGGTGGTGTGGGGCCGCCGGCTGGACCCGGCCCGGATCGAGGTGCTGTCCATCCCACTGCCCTCCTCCGGCCGCCGCTGGGGCGAGGTGGTGCTGCACGACGGCGCCCCGCACGGCGAGCGGGTCACCGACGGGGTCGCCTACCCGGTGTTCGACGAGATCGAGCTGTGGGCGCCGTCCCCGGTGCCGACCTACGTGGTGCTGCTCCAGGCCGCCACGGCGGGGGACCGGGACGCGCTGGAGCGGGTCGTCGCGGACGCCGGCTACGCGGCGGAGGACTGGACGTCCTCGGTGCGGCTGCTCTGCCGGGCCTGTTCGGAGAGCCGGATGGCCACGGACGACGGGCACACCGCCCACCACGACCCGCACGACGACGGCGACGCCGCGCACCCCGGACACCTCAGCCACCTCAGCCAGGGCGGGGAGGCCGGAATGTCATGGCTGGTGGAGCGCGAGTGCGGGATCGCCGCGCCCGCCCTGCTGGTCCGCTCGCTGCTGGACCGCTGGGCCGCGGCCTCGCCCGGCACGCGGGCGTACCGCGATCTGGAGGAAGTCTGTTGAGCGCGCCGCTTACCCTTGAGCGGTGTACCCGGCGAGAGCCGAATACCTGGACCATTCTCGGAAGCGGAAGCGGATAAGCAGCGATGGCGGAGCAGCACGACCACCAGCACGACCACGACCACGACCAGGAGTCGGCGGCCGACGAGGCCCCGCTGAAGGTGGTCGGCGAGCAGCCGGACCTCTCCAAGGGCACCGCGCGTCCGATCACCGTGGTGGGCAACCCGGTCCTGCACCGCGAGGTCAAGGACGTCACCGCGTTCGACGGTGAGCTGTCCGCGTTGATCGACGACATGTTCCAGTCGATGTACGCGGCCGAGGGCGTGGGCCTGGCGGCCAATCAGATCGGCGTGGACCTGAAGGTCTTCGTCTACGACTGCCCGGACGACGAGGGCGTGCGCCACATCGGCCACGTGATCAACCCGAAGCTGGAGGAGTACCCGGCGGACCGCCGGCGGGTGCTGGACGACAGCAACGAGGGCTGCCTGTCGGTGCCGGGCGCGTACGCCGAGCTGCCCCGCCCGGAGTACGCGGCGGTGACCGGCGTGGACAAGGACGGCCGGCCGATCCGGGTCGAGGGCACCGGCTTCTTCGCCCGCTGCCTGCAGCACGAGACCGACCACCTGTTCGGCACCCTCTACATCGACAAGCTGTCGAAGCGGGACCGCAAGGACGCGCTGAAGCAGATGGCCGAGGGCACCGCGCGGTACGCGACCGTGGCGAACGACTGACGAACCGTCAAGGGTCGGGGCGCGACGGGCGTCCCGGCCCTTTGCGTTTCCGCACTTGGCGTTCCCGTTCTTGGCGTTCCCGCTCCTGACGCCTCCAGCGCTACCTGGCCCAGGGCCTGACCGCCGGGTCGGTCAAGGGGTGATCGGTGGCGGGTGCGGCGGGGGGTTCGACGGTGGGTTTGTATCCGCCGGGTATCAGGGAGCGCGCGGCCTGACGTCGATGCGGGCGAGGAGGCCGGGGCGTCCGATATCTGCCGTATCGTGCCCTTGTCCGTCGCCGTCCGTCACCCGTCGCCGTCCGAGCAGGAGCCGTCCGCCCGTGCCCTCGCCCACGCCGCCCCCGCACCCCGTCCGCGTGCTGCTGGTCGAGGATGACGAGCTGATGCGCCGCTCCTTCACCGTCGCCCTGGAACGCTACGGCTACGGGATGCGCGCCGCGGCGGACGGCCTCACGGCGCTGGAGCTGTTCCGGGACGAGCAGTTCGACCTGCTGATCCTGGACGTGATGCTGCCCGGCCTGGACGGGATCGGCCTGTGCCGCAAGGTCCGGGAGACCAGCCTGGTGCCCGTCCTGATGATGTCCGCGCGCGGCGACGGCCTCGACGTCGTCGCCGGCCTGGAGGCCGGGGCGGACGACTACGTGGTCAAGCCCGTGGACACGTACGTGCTGGTGGCGCGCATCCGCTCGCTGCTGCGGCGGGCGACGTACGCGCCACCCGTCCCGGCGCCCTCGCCCGGAGCCGCCGACGGGGACGTCCTGGTGTTCGGGGACCTCACCGTCGACACCGCCGGAATGGAGGTGTCCGTCGGCGGGGCGCCGGTGGCGCTGACCCCGACCGAGCTGAAGCTGCTGCTGGAGTTCGCCGCCCACCCCGGCGTCGTGCTGGAGCGGCACACCCTGCTGCGCAACGTCTGGGAGTACGGCTGGGACGGCGACAGCCGGGTCGTGGACCTGTGCGTGCAGCGGCTGCGCCGCAAGCTCGGCCGGGAGCGGATCGAGACGGTCCGGGGCTTCGGCTACAAGCTCAGGCGCTGAGAGCGGTGCACACGACTCCCCGGCCCGCCCGCGCGCCCCTGCGCTGGAAGATCGCCGCGCTGGCCGCCGCCACCGCCTGCCTCGTCGCGGCGGCGGTCGGGGTGCTGGTGCACCTGTGGACCGCGCACGACATCCGCAGCCGGGCCGAGGCGCAGGCCTTCAATGCCGTCTACTCGGCCATGGACGTCTACCGGCGCACCGGATCGCTGGCGGACGGCGCCGAACTCGACCCCGTCGACCTGCCCGCCGCCCTGCGCCACCCGGCCGACGGCGAACGGCACACGGCCTACGACGGGCACGCCGAAGGGAACTCGGGCCCGAGCTACTGGGCCGCCCAGCGCACCGGCGGGCCCGGCAGCCCCGTCCTCGCCCTCCGGGTCAACCTGGCACCGCAGCTCTCCGACCTGCCCCGGCTGGACGCGGCGATGGCGGTGGCCTCGCTGGTCGCGCTCGCGGCGGCCACGCCGGCCGCGGTCTACGGGGCCGGACTGCTCGCCCGCCGACTGCGGCGGGTCGCCGAGACGGCGGGCCGGATCTCCGCCGGGGACCTCGACGCCCGGACCGGGCCCACCAAAGGCGGCGACGAAGTCGCCGACATCGCGGCGACGGTGGATCTGATGGCCGACAGCCTCGGCCAACGGCTGCGCTCCGAACGGCAGTTCACCGCGGACGTGGCGCACGAGCTGCGCACACCGGTCGGCGGACTGCTGGCCGCCGTCGACCTGCTGCCGGCCGGCGAGACCGAGGACCTGATCCGGGCGCGGGTGCGGGACCTGCGCGGGCTGGTCGAGGACCTGCTGGAGATCTCGCGGCTGGACGCCGGGGCGGAGGAGGTGGCGCGGGCCCGGGTGCCGCTCGCGGCCGTCGTCCGGGAGGCCGCGCTGCGCACCGGGTTCGAGGCCGAGATCGCCGTGGCGGCGGAGCGGACGGTGGAGACCGACCCGCGGCGGCTGGAACGGATCGTCGGCAACCTCGTCGTCAACGCGCACCGGCACGGGGCCGCCCCCGTCCTGGTCACCGTCCAGGACCGTACGGTCGTCGTGCGCGACCACGGCCCCGGCTTCCCACCGGACCTGCTGCGCCACGGCCCGCGCCGCTTCCACACCGGCGCCGCCGAGCGCGGCACGGGCCACGGGCTGGGGCTCACCATCGCGCTGGGGCAGGCCCGGCTGCTCGGGGCGGAGCTGCGCTTCGACAACGCGGAGGACGGCGGCGCGGTGGCGACGCTGCGGCTGCCGGGCTGACCGCGGCAGTTGCTACGGGACTGCTGCGAAGCGGCGCGGGGACTGATACACGGCGGCGCAGGGGCCTGATACGTGCCCCGGACACCCTTCGAAGTGCACCGACTCGCACCTTGACCCGCACCTCGACTCGCGCCTTCGGACAGGAGCCCCTCCCGTGATCGCCAACCCCCTTGCCCTGCAAGCGACCCCCGGGGTCGCGGCCGCCGTCGTCGACCTGACGAAGACCTACGGCGGCGGCGACACCCGGGTCACTGCCCTGGACCGGGTCAGCGTGGCCTTCCGGGAGGGCGAGTTCACCGCGATCATGGGCCCGTCCGGCTGCGGCAAGTCCACCCTGATGCACTGCGCGGCCGGGCTCGACACCCCCACGTCGGGGTCGGTGCGGATCGGCACGACGGAGCTGGGCGGCCTGGGCGACCGGCAGCTCACCCGGCTGCGGCGGGACCGGGTCGGCTTCATCTTCCAGGCGTTCAACCTGCTGCCCACCCTGACCGCGCTGGAGAACATCACGCTCCCGCTGTCGCTGGCCGGGCGCACGCCGGACCGGCAGTGGCTGGACCGGGTGGTGTCGATGGTCGGGCTCTCCCAGCGCCTCGACCACCGGCCGGCCGAACTGTCCGGCGGGCAGCAGCAGCGCGTCGCGGTCGCCCGGGCGCTGGTCGCGCGGCCCTCGATCGTGTTCGGCGACGAGCCGACCGGCAACCTCGACTCCCGGGCCGGGGGCGAGGTGCTCGGCTTCCTGCGCGGCTCCGTCAGGGAGTTGGGGCAGACGGTGGTCATGGTGACCCACGACCCGGTGGCCGCCGGGTACGCGGACCGGGTGGTGTTCCTGGCCGACGGGCGGCTGGTCGACGAGATGGCGCACCCGACGCCGGACCGGGTGCTGGACGTCATGAAGTCCTTCGCCGGCTGACCCCGCACCCGCCACTTCCGAAAGTTGATCATGCTGACCACAGCCCTGCGCAACGTCCTGGCGCACAAGGCCCGGCTGCTCATGACCGTCCTCGCGGTCTGCCTCGGCGTCGCCTTCGTCTCCGGCACCCTCGTCTTCGCGGACTCGACCGCCGCCGTCCAGCGGGCGGCCGCGTCCCGCACCTTCGCCGACGTCGCGGTCAGCGTCACCGCGAAGGAGCCCGTCGCCACTCCTGACCAGCCGGGCGTCTTGACCGACGTGCTGGCGCGCAGGCTCGCGGACGTGCCCGGCGTCGCGGCGGTACGGCCGTCGGTCGACGGGAGCGCCACCTTGAACGCGGCCGACGGCAGGCCGCTGCGGGTCAAGCGGGGTACGAACCTCGCGGCCGCCTACGTCCCGGGGCGCGACGGCAAGGACGTCCGCTACCCCGTGGTCGAGGGGCGGGCCCCCGCCGGTGCCGACGAGATCGCCGTCGACCGGGGCACCGCGGCCGCCGGCCGGTACCGGGTGGGCGACACGATCACGCTCGCCACGGACGGCCCGGCCCTCACCGCGCGCCTGGTCGGCACCGTCACCACCGGGGACACCCGGGTCACGGCCGGCGGCACGCTCACCCTGTTCGACCGGGCCACCGCACAGCGGCTGTTCGCAACTCCCGGGAACTACACCAGCCTTGAAGTCTCCGCCGGACCGGGCGCCGGCCAGTACGAGCTGGCGGAGCGGATCGCCGCCACCCTGCCGCCCGGCACGGCCGAGGTCACCACCGGACAGGCGCAGGCGGCCCAACAGGCCCTCTACGTCGGCACGTTGACCCGGGGCTACCAGAAGCTGCCGATGGTCTTCGCCGGGGTGTCGCTGTTCATCGGCTCGTTCCTTGTGGTCAACACCTTCACCATGCTCGTCGCCCGGCGCACCCGGGAGATCGCCCTGCTGCGGGCGGTGGGCGCGACACGGCGCCAGGTGGTGCGCTCACTGCTGGCCGAAGCGGCGCTGGTCGGGGTCGTCGCGTCGATGGCGGGGTTCGCCCTCGGGCTCGGCATCGCGGCCGTACTGCCCGGACTGCTGAGCGGTGACGGGAACCAGGTGCCGAAGGGCCCGCTCGTCATCGGGCCCCGGCCGGTGGCGGCGGCCCTGTTCGTCGGGATCGGCGTGACGGTGCCGGCCGCCTGGCTGCCGTCGCGCAGGGCGGCGCGGATCGCGCCGATCGAGGCGCTGCGGGCGGCGGCCGCGCCGCCCGGCGGGCGCTCACGGCTGCGTCCGATCGCCGGGGTGGGGCTGCTCGTGCTCGGCGCCGGCCTGCTGACCGCGCTCGCGCGTTCGGCCGAGGACGCCTCCGAGGAGAACCTGCGCAACGCGATGCTCGGCTGCGGGGTCCTGGTCGTCGCCCTGATCGTGCTGGCGCCGACCCTCGCCGTCCCGGTGATCCGGCTGACGGGCCGCCTCACCCGGCGGTTCGGCGTCGCCGGCCTCCTGGCCCGGCAGAACGCGCTGCGAGACCCCCGGCGCACGGCGGCGACCGCCGCCACGCTGCTGATCAGCACGGCACTGGTCAGCGGGCTCGCCACCATCGGCCACTCCACCGGGCAGGCCCTCGACCGGCAGACGGCGGACGGGCTCGCGGCCGACTACGTGATCAGCACCGGCGACACCATGACCGGCATCGACCCGGCCGCCGTCCAGCGGGTGGCCGGCGCCCCCGGGGTGCGCGGCGCGAGCGCGGTCGCCGACTCCACGGCGGTCATCGGCGGCAAGGTACGCGAGATCTCCGGCATCGACCCGGCCGATGTGGAGCCGGCCGACGTAGAGCCGGACGGCGTCGGCCAGGTGCTGAAGCTCGACTTCGTGAGCGGCTCCGCGCAGGACCTCGGGCCCGGCCGGATCGCCGTCTCCAGCAGCGTCGCCCGGGAGACCGGGGTGAGCACGGGAGGCCAGGTCAACGCCCGCCTCGGCCGGAGCGAGGAGTTCACGCGGTACACCGTCGTCGGCGTCTACCAGGACAACCCCACCGCCCACGACGCGGTCGGCGCCCGGGGCGACGTGCAGAAGCACAGCTTCAAGCCCGGCTCCGTCCAGCGGATCCTCGTCCGGGGCGACAGCGCGTCCGGAGAGGGGCTGCGGGCGGCGGTCGGCAACAACCCGCTGCTGAAGGTGCAGAACCGGGCCGAACTGGTGCGCGAAGCGGCAGGGACGATGGGCGACCTGCTGACGCTGATGTACGGGCTCCTCGGCATCGGCGTCGTGATCTCCGCCCTCGGCATCGTCAACACCCTGGCCATGTCCGTCACCGAACGGACGCGCGAGATCGGCGTCCTGCGCGCCATCGGCATGGACCGCCGGGGCATCCGTCGGATGATCCGCCTGGAAGCCGTGACGGTCGCGGCCTTCGGCACCCTGCTCGGCCTGGCCGCCGGCCTGTTCGGCGCCTGGGCCGTCGGCGCGCTGGCCGGCGGCGCGGTCAAGCAGTACACGCTGGCCGTGCCCTGGGGGACCCTGGCCCTCCTCTGCCTCGCCTCCCTTACCATCGGCGCCCTCGCCGCCACCCTCCCCGCCCGCCGGGCAGCCACCCTCAGCCCCCTGGAGGCGGTCGCGGAGGCGTGAGCGCCCCGCCTGCCCGACGGTCCCCGCCCCGCGCGGCCCCCCGGGGGCGGTCCGCCCCCCCCGCGCCCGGCCCCCACCAGAGCGCCCCCGCGCGCGGGGGGGCGCGCCCGCGGGGGGGGGGCCCCTCGGGGCCGCCGCGGGGGGGGCCCGCCCCCTCCTCGGGGGGCCCCTCGCCCGTCGCGTCCTGCGCCTGGTCGCCCGTCAGTTGCTTCGCGTCCCCATCACCCATGGGGATCATCCTACGGATTCCTCACCGGCTTCCTCACCGACGGGCGCGATGGGTGTCGCCGAGGTGCTCGCCGGTCTCGTCGTCGGGGAAGCTGACGGCGAGGGTGACGCGGTACTCGTCCACGTCCTCGCGGTGCCCCGGCACCCGGGCCCAGGCCAGCGAGTGCACCTCGGCCCCGGGGGCCTGCCGGCACCAGGCGGCGGCCTCCTCCAGTACGCGGGCGGCCGAACGCCCGGTGCACACCACGGCGGTGTACGCGGCGACGGCGAGGTCCCCACCGCTGCGGGCGACCCGCGAGACCGCCCGGACGGCGGCCGCGGCCTGGGTCAGGTCGCGGGCCAGGTCGTCGACCACCCGAGGGGGGGTCGGCAGGACGACCGCTCCCTCGGCGACGGTCTCGGGCAGGTTCGCGCTCACAGTCCGGGCCTCCATCCGCATGGTCACGGGGCACAGCATGCCGGGCGGAGATTCCTGGCATGCCCTTTTCACCAGAACGTCACCCGTCCAGGGGCGAGTTGGGGCCGCCCCCTGGCGTCCGCACGCCCGCCCTGGTAGGGAAACACCCACCCGGCGGCCGGTATCCACGCAGGTCAGGAGGGTCGACGGCGGGCGCCGCCGGGGAGCCCGGAACGACGCGCACGCACCACCCCCGCGCCCCGGACCGCCGGTCCGGGCCCCTGCACGCCCGGCCCACCACCGGCACGCCCTCGGTCAACTCCCTTGGCAGAAAGGGGATATGCCGCCGACACCCGACCCGGACACCCCTCCGGCGCCGCCACCGGGCCTGCGGACGGAACCTGCGGGGGACGCGCACGCACACCAACTCGCTTACCCGGCAGGGCCATCGGCCCGCCCGGCCGCGGCGCGGATCCGGCCCCGAACCGAGCCCGAGCGGCAGTTCCCCCGCCCCTGGTGACATGCGGCTTGTGACGCCGGTGCCGGGCCGGGGCAACCTCCGGCCACCCCTGTCGCGTCAGATCGTCGTGATACTAATCGTTGCGACTGTGGGAGCCGCCGGCCGGCGGCAGGCACGATGACGGCGGTTCATCCGTTCCGGGAGGGCCGGGACGGCTACGGGGAGGGGCACGGTATGACGGCGAGGTTCGGCAAGGTGCAGGGCGGGCGCGGGCTGCGGCTCGGCAAGCGGGTCACGGGGACGGCTGCGGCCTTCACCGCACTCGCCGCGCTGACGGGCTCCCAGGTGACGGGCTTCGGGCTCGCCCCGGTCGCGGCCGCCGACGCCGTGACGGCGCCGGACGCCGCCGCCTCCCAGTCCGGCTCACCGGCCGGTGGCGGCCCGACCGCCGGCGCCGGCAGCACCTTCGGCACCGGCCTCCCGGCCGACGGCGGCGGCACCGTCCAACTGCCGCAGCCGCCCGGCACGGTGCCCGGCGCACCCACCGCCGGCCCCTTCGCCGCCACCGGCCCGGCCCTGCCCGCGACCGTGCTCGCCGCCTACCGCCAGGCCGAGGCCTCGGCCGCGCAGCGCTCGCCCGGCTGCCACCTGCCGTGGCAACTGCTGGCCGCGATCGGCCAGGTCGAGTCCGGCCAGGCCAACGGCGGCCAGGTGGACGCGGCGGGGACGACCCTCACCCCGATCCTCGGACCGGCCCTGGACGGCAACGGCTTCGCCGCGATACCCGACAGCGACGGCGGGCGCTACGACGGCGACGCGCGCTGGGACCGCGCCGTCGGACCGATGCAGTTCATCCCCTCCACCTGGGCGACCTGGGGCACGGACGCCAACGGCGACGGCAAGGCCGACCCGAACAACATCTTCGACGCCGCCGAGAGCGCCGCCCGCTACCTGTGCGCGGGCGGGCGCGACCTCGCCGACCCGGCGCAGCTCGACCGGGCGATCCTCAGCTACAACAACTCGGGCGAGTACCTGCGGACGGTCCGCAACTGGATGGCGCACTACGGCAGCGGCACCGTCACCACCGTGCCGAACCGCCCGGCCTCCTCGACCCCGCCGGCCTCGCTGCCGTCCCCGCTCCTGCCGCTCGTGCCGCTGCTGCCCCCGACCGGGACGACTCCGGGCGCCACCACCGGGACGCCAAGCGCCCCCGCGACCACCCCGATCCCGGGCGGGCAGCCCTCGCCGAGCGCGCAGCCGACCTCGCCGGCCCCGACGCAGTCGTCCTCCGCGCAGCCGACGACGGACCCGAGCACCACCCCGACGGGCACGCCCAGCAGCACGCCGCCGTCGACCGCGCCGGCCACGCCGTCCGGCACGCCGTCGACCACTCCGTCGGGCACCCCGTCCGGAACGCCGTCCGGCACCCCCACCACGACGCCGACCACGACGCCGACCGGAACGCCCACCGGCTGCCCGAGCCCGACGGCCACGGCCACGACCACCCCGACGGGCAGCCCGTCCCCGACGGCCACCCCGACCGGAACGCCGACCGGCACCCCGGCCGCCCCCGGATGCGCCACGGCGACGCCGACCCCCGGCGGCACCCCCACCCCGGGCGGCACCCCCTCCTCCGCCGCCCCGAGCACGACCCCCAGCGCGGGCCTCTCCCCCTCGGCCGCCCCGCCGACCCGCTGACACCGCCTCATCCGCCGACGGCCGCCCCCCCCGGGGCGGGGGCGGGGCGGGGACCCCCCCCCGGGCCCGGGTGTGCCAGACCAGTC